>NZ_BAAGIR010000054.1:0-13677 GCF_054658155.1 Alkalibacterium sp. m-11 | reverse complement strand
AAAACCTCTTGGCATTGGCCAAGTAAAAGAAAATCAATGAGGCAGGGACTGCCTTTTGAGCCTACCCCTATCCGATTCCTCTGTCTGTATGAAGTCTGTGCAGACAAGAATGGAGTTCGTAGGAAGCACCCACTTCAAAATCCAAAGGATTTAAGTGGTGGGTAGTTCACGAGAGGACTATACCAAGCAAGTAACAAATGAACAATCTGGCAAGAAACGAAAACAGGCAAGATCAATAATTCAATATAAGCGTTATTTCAATGTCGATCATTCCACTGATACTGATTTACCTGTTCTTATCTAAGCACATCATCGCCGTCGTGACTGGTGGTGGAGTGAAAATGTAAGCTGAAAATTTCAGCTCCTCAATCACTTTCTTTCCATTATGAATACCCTATCCTCTTCAGCACGCTGACTTGAAGGGGGTAGGGTATTTGTAATATGCATGAGCATAGATTTTTCGTAGAAGGTGATCCTGCTTAATCACGTGAATTCCGATACTCGGTAGATTTCATCTTAAGAATACGATAAAAGTGGCATCTAAAGTTGTGTAGCGACAGTTTCTGCCATTTACGTCTAATTAAACTGCGCTTAGGGACATTAATAGTGACACTTTATAAAGTTACGACATGATGGATCTATAACTAGAGAGAATTTAACGACAAGTTATCTGGTGAGAAAAATATAAGGTGCAGCTAGAGAGCATTTAGTGACAGTTTTCTTGTTGCCTACGAAATAAACTACAGCTATAAGGCTGCTAGTGACATCTTCTCAAGTTCTTAAAGAATAAAATGTAACTAGACAGCGTCTAGTTATACCTTATCAAAAAGAAAGAATGTAAAGTCAGACTAGAAACAGCTTAATGACAGATCATCAGATAAATTAATAGAAAAAATGAGCTTAGTTCATATTAGAATGATCTAAGCTGGACGATACGTAAGGCTATTATAATCAATTGGAAGAATCGAAGCCACGCAAGTGATGGGCGAGTCCTTTCAGGAAATTACGTGCATACCGGTCGCCGCACTCTTTGTAATTCCGGTGACCTTCTTTCCTTAAAACAGCACTTAATTCACTATTCGAGATGTGGACACCAGTGTCGTCTAAGATGTCCAGTATGTCATCACTGGTAAGAGTAAGAGCTATCTTGACTTTCTTTATCAGGACGTTATTTACATCTTTATCGTGCTTGATAAGTCTGGTCTGTTTGACTGGCTCACCAGTAGCAGTGACTTGCTGTCCACGCTTAAAGACGATCAGTCCATTTAGAAATGATTCGAATAGCAAATTGCTGCATTCTTTAACATAGGTGTTCTCGGTAAAGTCATCTTCTTTATCGGAGGTAGCTTCAGAAGACTCGACTTTCTTCAATAGCAGCTGAACCTCTTCTAAGGATAAATCTTGATGGCCTAACTTGAATATTTCCTGAGTTTCTTCATCTCTTAAATCGAGTGCGTACCTTAATCGTAATAGACGATCATTATTATTCATGTTTAATAGCCTCATTTCACATAATTAGATTCCATACGAACAGTATAGCAAAAATGAGTTACTGTGATTAAATATATTAGACAGATATTAGATTGTTGAGCACAACTATAGAACGTCTGTTTTGATTAATGATGCGGAAGAACGTTGGAAATAAGATTATCAAGAAGATTCTGATGACATTTTTCTACTGGATACAATTGGCACTTCTCAAAACTAAATGCAGCTCAGACTGTCCAGGTCTGAATCACTGATCTAAATCAGTCTGTTTTCTGTTATACTGTACTGGAGTCAACAACTTTAGGAGTGAGTATATGAGTAAGAATAGAAACAATAAGCATAAAAATCAGCCCAAGAAAAAGTCTGATGTGGTCCGTAAAGGAACAAAACAGGTCAATAAAAAGGGAACCACGAACTATACAGTGGAAGAAGAGACAACTCTGCTGCCATATTTGTTGACCGTCATCACAAACAAAAGCCGGAATGCGGTCAAATCTATACTGACTAGAGGTCAGGTGTCGGTGAACGGAGAAGAGACCACTAAGCATAACTATCCGCTGAAACCAGGTGACACAGTCAATATCATGAGCAATCAGGAATCCAAAAAACGTTCTGAATTAATGGGTGTATCCATTCTGCATGAAGATCAGGATCTGATTGTCATCAACAAGGAAGCGGGCATGCTTTCAATTTCTTCAGACGACCCGACAGAACCGACTGCCTACCATCAGTTGAGTGACTATGTGAAGAAGGAACACCCCGATAACAAGATTTTTGTCGTGCACCGTCTGGACCGAGATACATCAGGCGTCATGCTTTATGCAAAATCGGAAAAAATAAAAGAGGCGCTTCAGAAAGACTGGAAGAATACAGTCAAGGAACGTATCTATACAGCACTGGTCGAAGGAGACGTTAAAGAAGAGCAGGGGGAGTATGCATCATGGCTGTCTGAAAGTAAAGGGATCAAGATGTACTCCAACTTGGAAGACAATGGAGGAAAACGGGCGGTTACCCACTTCCGGAAAGTTCTGGGTAACGAGAACTACTCTTTGCTTGAAGTTGAACTGGAGACAGGTCGTAAACATCAGATTCGTGTGCACCTGAAAGAGATGGGTCACCCGATTGCCGGAGACAAGATGTATGGGGCAGAAACTAATCCCCTTAAGCGTCTTGGCCTGCACGCAACGACCCTTGTTCTCGTTCATCCAGGAACAAATAAACTAGTGCGCTATACGTCAGAAGTACCAAAAAGTTTCCTTAAACGAGTGAAGTAAAGAGATTTGTCTATAAAAATCTGAAAAAATTAAACCATCCGGATAAGGTAAGAGCCTATTCGGATGGTTTATTGCCGTTCAGCTGCAAGATATAAACGTCAGGCAAAAATGCTCAGATATCAATGTAAAGTGAACGATCAATTTGTTAGACTGTTAAATAATTAGAAAATATGAATAATGATCGAAGTAGATGGAAAATAAAATCGTTTTCATTCAGACGTGTAGCGGTGTTTTATAAAAAATCCATTGCATATGATTTGAAACATGCTACAATCGAAGTACAGCCGAAAAGATGGGATTTTACCCGCCCATCGACTTACTTAGAGATAGACTGTCATCTACTCACGTCGGAAGGGAGGTTTTTTTTTGAAAACATATTTGAATGAATTGTGGGAAGACATCGTCGATAACAAGGAAGTGATTATTCTATTATCGTTAGTATGGCTTATTTTGTTTGAACAGTTCACGATTGGAGTTGCACTTTCAGGTGTTTTTATGTCGATTTTAGTGGTAATATTCACCGACCGTTTCCTTTTAAAGGGAAACTATAAGCACTCTTACATGATCGGACTGGGTACTCTGGCTAAATATGTATTCCGACTGATTATTGAAATTTTTCTAGCTGGATTCGATGTTATTCCTAATATCATTTCCGGTAAAGCAGATGTTCAGATCATTACTTGTCAGACTAAACTTACAGATGAACTGCTGATCGATATACTAGCCAATTCCATCACACTGACCCCTGGGACAGTTACTGTCGATAAGAAAGGCAGTACACTGAAGGTTCTGGCGCTTAATGCACCTGGAGTGGATGATGACCCTAGAGTAGTCATTCCACTTAAACTGGAAGATATACTGTTACGCTACGAAGAAACACTCGATGGAAAAGCGTAAAAGAAATTAGGAAGAGAGAGGAAGTTTAAAAACAAATGGATTTTGATTCAACTGTTTTAGCCATTATCATCGGCCTGTCAGTTTTCGGACTTGTCCGTGTTCTGGATGGACCGACTATATGGGACCGCATGCTTGGATTCGCACTATTTTCACCCAAGGTCATTGTTGCAACTGTCCTGATCGGGATCATCATCAACCGGACCTATATGATCGATGTGGCTATCATTTATGGTGTGCTCGGATTTATTGGAACGATAATGATTGCACGCTTCGTCGAAAGAAAGGGTGATGTATAATGACGCAAGTAGTAGAATGGATCGCAAACATAGTCATTATTATCGGCCTAATTTTTATGGCACTGGGCGTATTTGGGATTTTCCGTTTCAATGACTACTTTTCACGCACTCTAGTTGCATCTAAAGTTGATACAGTTGGCTTCATCACGATTTTGTTCGGTCTGATGATCAAGCATGGCTTTGATTTTTTCAGCGGCAGGATTATCATTGTACTGGCTTTGTATCTAATCACTAATCCCATCGCTACTCATGCCATTACCCGTTCAGCCCATTTGAGTGGATACAGAATCAAGAAGGAGAGATAGGAGACAATGTTTCAGACATTTATATTATTGACATTACTAGTATTAGCCTGTTTCTCTGTCTTATCTGATAACTTGCGTCGGTCGATCATTTATCTTGGTGCCTTTTCACTGACGATTGCACTGGCCTACCTGCACTATAATGCACCCGATGTGGCGCTTGCTGAAGCGGCGATAGGGGTCGGACTGTCAACCGTCATGTACTTAGTTGCTTTGAAAAAAGTATCAGTATACGACATTTGTTACGTAAATGAAGATGTGGAAACATTCAATGATGATCAGATAAACGAGATCAGAGACTCAATCGTCCGTCCGCTTGAGCTGTTTGTGGAGCGTACAGAAGAGATCGAGCCTCAACTGGCTTATACAAACCGTACACTGGAAACAGTCATGCGCGAGGACGAACATGACTGTCTGATCCACCGTAAAGGTGATCTGACCTATATTTATGGTGATACAACTGACCAAGTTTTCCAGGATATCGTAGCTAACTTGAATGACGTCATTAAAGATATTGAAGATATCCGTGTTATTTTCAGGGATGAGGTGAGCTTAGATGCCCCAGACGAGTAGACTGTTTAATATTGTACGTATCGCATTTGCGGTTATTGGAGCTGCCGTGGTGCTGTTTCTGTTCTTGAATCATTCGGAACAACTGGATACACCTCTGATGGATTACTTTACTGCTGACTTCTTTGCACAGACTGGAGCTCAGAACTCTGTAGCTGCCATATACTTGAACTACCGTGTATTCGATACATTGTTTGAAGCACTTATGCTGATGGTTTCCGTTATGGAGGTTATCAACGTCTCATGGGCTAACAAACATGCTGAACAGTATAAATTTGAAAAAGATGATTTCAATAGAAAGAACAACTCAGAAATCGTCATCCGAATGGTCGGAATCATTTATCCATTCGTTCTGCTGATCGGACTTTATATCATCATCAATGGACATGTATCGCCGGGTGGAGGATTCCAGGGTGGAGCTGTTCTGGCAACGGCTCTGATCACACGTTATCTTGTTTATCCAAACTTTGACCTGGACTTGCATACGCTCGAGAAACTGGAAAAATTCCTGTTCCTGTCCATCGTCATGACGCCTGTCCTGTATGTGTTTATGCAGCTGCAGCCTGCAGACACGACATTATCTCATCAGATTTACATGGTAACCATGAACTCACTGATCGGACTGAAAGTATTCTCCGGACTGAGTATCATCTTTTACCGATTCGTATTCTACGAAGGAAGATAAATCCGTCGATCTAAGTGAAATTTACTGCACGTTCCTCAACTATTA
This sequence comes from Alkalibacterium sp. m-11, assembly GCF_054658155.1. NCBI lineage: Bacteria > Bacillati > Bacillota > Bacilli > Lactobacillales > Carnobacteriaceae > Alkalibacterium > Alkalibacterium sp. m-11. The sequence goes on along the minus strand of NZ_BAAGIR010000054.1, from coordinate 8,120 downwards.
AAAGAAAGAAGATGAAACCATTGGATTTTATCACTGGCGAAATTGTCGGCATTCTTTTGTTCTTCATCGGACTGTATGGTCTAATGACGAAAAAAATGATTGTTAAAACCATTATGTCCATGTCGATCATGGAATCAGGTATATTTTTATTTTACATTACGATCAACTACACAGATGGTAGTGTGCCCCCAATCGGACAGGCACAGGAAGCTGCATTTGTCGATCCCGTTCCCTCTGCTTTGATGATCACAGCCATCGTTATCGGTACCGGTGTTACAGCGATCGGCTTGACCTTGTTTATGCACTATAAACAAAAGCATGGCATTACTCACTGGTCGCGTAACAGAAATCAGACAGGAAGTGAACATTAATTGTTAGGATTATTGGTGCTTGCTCCAATTCTAACTGGAGCAATTACTTATCTGCTGAGAAACAGGGAAGCTAAGTTATTTCTATATATTTTCCAAGTGATTTATGCCGGTCTGGCGTTCTATGTCTTCATGACTGTTAAAGAGACTGGACCGATAGTCTGGAACGTTGGCGGCCATACTGACGGCCTGGCTTTAAGTCTGTACGCTGATTCGATCTCAATCTTTATGGTCCTGATGACGGCAGTGTTTTATATTGCATTTCTAGTCTATGCTACGAGAGAGAAGTATTTCAGACCGAGATTCTACTTCCTGTTCATGGTCCTTCAAGGTCTGATGATGGGCTTGTTCCTGTCTAGTGACTTGTTCAACATCTTTGTTTTCCTTGAAGTCTCTACAGTTGTCGTATCCATCCTGATCATGATCAATAAAGAAAAGCAGGCAATATATGATGGCATGATCTATTTCTTTGTCAATGTCATCGGCTCAGCTTTTCTTCTCTTCGGGATCGGTATGCTTTACCGTACATTCGGACTTTTGGATATTCGTGCCTTAAAAGAGGCCATGTCCATGCTTGAAAGCCCGAGAGCAGTGGTTCTGCCTTACGGGATGATGATGGTGACTGTTTCACTTAAAACAGCAGTAACGCCATTATTCAGCTGGCTGCCGAAAGCCCATGGAACACCCAGTGCGCCACCTGTTGTATCAGCCGTTTTGAGTGGCCTGTACATCAAGAGTGGGGTATACATGTTCATCCGTTTCAACGAAATGTTCAATCCAGTGATTGACATGCATGTCTTTTTCTTCTGGATCGGATTCCTGACCTCTTTGATCGGATTCATCATGGCTCTGGGTCAGAAAGACATCAAACTGATCCTGGCTTACCATACCGTTTCACAGGTCGGTCTGATCATGATGGGGATAAATATGGCTTCAGAAAGTGCTTTCTGGGGTGCGCTCTACCACATCTTCAACCACGCTATATTCAAATCTACCTTATTCCTGACTGCAGGAATGATTTACGAAGAATACGGCACCCGAAATGTCTACAAGATAAGAGGGCTGTTCAGACGGATGCCCTGGGTAGCGGTCGCAACGACATTAGCAATACTAGGTATTACTGGAGCACCATTCTTTAACGGAAGTATTTCAAAGTATATGATTGCACACGGAACGTATGACTATACCGTTACTTTGCTTTTGAACATCATCAACTTGGGAACAACGATGTCCTTTGTTAAGTATGCAACTATGCTTTTCGGAAAAAGCCCTAAGAAGGGGACAGCCAAGTCAGACTTCTATGCGTCGACTGCCTGTGTCGTTATGGGTATTGCTTCATTCTTAACTGGAATATTCGGGGAAGGACTGACTCAGTTTTTCTTCAACTATGAAGTACACGTGAACGTTGACGAATACATTCAAAAAGGGATGGTCTATGTGCTGATGATCGTTGCAGGGGTTGCATTCTACAACGGGATCATTAAACACGGGGGACTCATCACTCGAATTGGACATCTAGAACTGACTTTTAACGGGATCATTACATCTATGGTCGGTTACTTCATTGTTCTAATTGTCTATCTGTCTTTAATATTGTAAATAGGCTCGGTCTCATAAATTTTGATAGAAACGGAGTGACAGGATGCTATATTGGCTTATTATCGTACCGATTGTTATCGCAGTTATAAATGTAGGGTTTATCCATAGTGATTCCAGAAAACTGATCGTCGGATCACAGCTTGGAATCACAGTATACGCAACCTATCTGTTTTATCTCGTGCGTACTCAGGGCACCATAATGGACAATCTTGGCGGCTATCCTCGCGCCTTTTCTATCACACTTTATGCAGACCGGATATCCATCGTATTAGTCTGGCTGACGACTTTGTTGTTCTTAGGCCTGCTGATTTATGCCTGTCCTGGGGATTACTTTAATTCTCAGTTCGGCTTCTTATACTTAACTCTTCAGTCACTGATCATTGCACTCTTTCTCTCCACGGACTTATTCAATATTTATGTGCTTCTGGAAGTGTCGACCGTCGTCGTCGCGATCCTTATCATGTTCAACAAAGACAGGCAGGCAGTATATGATGGCATGATCTTCCAGTTCGTCAGTGTCATCAGTTCAGGTTTTTGGCTCTTTGGTGTCGTGATGCTCTACCGGACATTCGGTCACCTGGACCTTCATGCAATACAGGAAGTCATTACAGAAGTGGAGGATCCGCGTTCGCTTATTCTTCCATTTGGATTTATACTGACAACGATCAGTCTGAAGATTGCTTTGTTCCCGCTCTCGAGCTGGCTGCCTAAAGCTTACGGCACACCGAGTGCGCCACCAGTCATTCCTGCTATTTTATCAGGAGTATACGAGACTACGGGACTGTACTTATTTATTCGCCTCACTGCAATGTTTTCTGAAGTCATTGAACTGAATGCATTTTTCCTCGTTGTTGGATTTGTAACCAGCATCGTCGGATTCGTTCTGGCTGTTGCCCAGAAAGATTTGAGGCTTCTGTTAGCTTATTCCACAATCTCTCAGGTTGGACTGATGACTGTCGGATTCTCATTCGGCACCGAAGCCAGCTACTGGGGGAGCATGTATCATATGTTTGCACACTCTCTGTTCAAGACAGTGCTTTTCCTCTCTGTCGGCGTCTTGTCTAATCATTACAAGACTCGGGATATATACAGAATAAGGGGAGTCATGAAGGCTTTGCCGGTCACAGGCTTTGCCATCATCTTCGGCCTGCTTGGTATTACAGGCGCGCCACTCTTCAATGGATCCATTTCGAAGTACATGATCAGTTATGGTAGCGATTCGCCATATATTCAACTGCTTTTAAATTTAATCAATCTGGGGACTTTGCTGTACAGTATGAAATTCGCAGCCATGCTGTTCGGCGAAAATACTCAACCTGACAGTGTCAGGGAAAAGGACAGTACCCACGATATTCCACAATGGACAACTTTTGTCTTCGGGGTACTCACACTTCTGACGGGGCTGTTCGGCAATACCTTCTTACAGTTCCTTTACGGATTCGACTTTACGATTTACCCAGGTGAATATCTGGAAAAATCATTAATCTACTTGCTCCTGGTTCTCGCTGCCTTTGCCCTCTATAGAGGATGGGTCAGGGAACGGGACTTATTTACAAAATTCGGTTATGTCGAATTGTCCTTCAATGCGATGATAACTGCACTTGTCATGTTTTTTATCGGTATAGTTGGTTATATGTACTGGCTTGCTTAATTACGGAAATTAGAAAGAAGGTCGCACACATTGCTTTACCTACTAGTCATTGGGCCGATTCTGGCCGGTATCGTCAATATTCTATTCAAGAAACGAGATACCCGTCCGTTCATTATCGGAGTTCAGATTGCCCAGTTAGCTTATGCGCTATGGATTTTTATCCAAGTGCGTACGGATGACACCATCTTTAACTTTATGTCCGGTGTTCCGGATGGTCTGGCCATTACATTAATGGCTGATATCATCTCATCGGTGTTTGTCTTACTTACAACGATCATCTTCCTTATGATGCTGCTGTTTGCTTATCACAAGGAATACTTTAACACGCAGTTCGCATTTCTGTTTCTAGTTCTGCAAGGGTTGATCATTTCGTTATTCTTAAGTACTGACTTGTTCAACTTGTTCGTCATGCTGGAGGTATCGACAGTGGTCGTTGCGATTCTCATTATGTTCAATAAAGAGAAACAGGCGATATATGATGGAATGATCTATTTCTTCGTAAATGTCATCGGAACAGCGTTTCTGCTATTTGGTATCGGAATGCTTTACCGAACCACTGGATTTCTAGATATGAGAGTCATCAGTGAAGCAATCGTGGAAGTGGAAAGCCCAAGAGCGGTCCTTCTTCCATTTGCCTTCATGATGACGACCTTAAGTCTGAAAACTGCCGTTGTTCCTTTGTTCAGCTGGCTACCGAAAGCGCACGGAACACCTAGTGCACCACCGGTTGTCTCTGCAATATTATCCGGACTCTTCATTAAAACGGGTGTCTATATGTTCATCCGTTTCAGCGCCATGTTTGAACCGGTAATACAGGTGCAGGAGATTTTCTTCCTGATAGGCTTTATTACATCAATATTTGGATTCATCATGGCGATGGGGCAAAATGACATCAAGATGATCTTGGCTTATTCTACAGTATCCCAGATCGGACTGATCATGATCGGTCTGAATATGGGATCTGAAATCGCCTACTGGGGCGCACTGTTCCATGTAGTCAGTCATGCGTTATTTAAATCTACATTATTTCTTGCGGCCGGTCAGGTCTATCACCAGTACGGAACGCGTGATATACGTATGATGCGTGGTGTTTTAAGAGCGATGCCTTTAACTGGTTTTGCTATCATCTTTGGTATTCTAGGTGTGACCGGTGCGCCACTGTTCAACGGAAGTATTTCCAAGTATATGATTAGCTATGGAAGCTATCGCCCGATCGTCCAGTTCGGTCTTAACCTGATCAACCTTGGGACAATCACATACTTCGTTAAATTCGGTAGTATACTCTTCGGAAAAGACAACCGACCTGAAGAATCTAAACCACCAAGAGAAGACTTATTGTCCGAACTGCTTGTTTTCATTATGGGAGGACTTATCTTACTGACAGGTGTATACGGACCAGTCTCTATGGATATCCTGTTTGGGTATCAAGTTGAAGTATTCTCAGCAGAATATTTTGAAAAAGGGATCGTGTATGCTCTGATGATTCTTGCCGGAGTCGGTATCTACAACGGAATCATCAAACAGGGTGGTCTACTTGACCGGATCAGTCACGTCGAACTGACATTCAATGCGGTCATCACCTCGATGACAGGCTTCTTCCTGTTCATTGCCGGTTACTTGTATTTAGTCCTTTAACAGATATCAATTGGAAACACCCTGCTGACCGGGGTGTTTTTCTTATGCCATAGATTAGTAGGGAAGGTGTGCAGTAATTGAGGCTTTTCAGCAGTATCAGCCGTGCAGATTAAATCGATTGCAAGTTTAACTATAGTTTCAGTCATTCAGCATATGATGAACTGTAACTAGATACGATTATAGTGACAGCTAATCAAGATGCATAACGGCTGAACTATAATTAGATGGTTTCTAATGGAATGTCTGAAGATAAGTAGTCAATAAACTATAACTAGACGGCTTTTAGCGACACTTCTTTTTAAGAAGTAAAAATAAACTACAGCTATAGGCCTTCCAGCGGCATCTTTTAAAGCTCTTAATGAGTGAACTACCCACCACTTAAATCCTCCGGATTTTGAAGTGGGGGCTTCCTACGAACTCCATTCTTGTCTGCACAGGTTTCATGCAGACAGAGGAATCGGATATGGGTAGGCTCAAAAGGCAGTCCCTGCCTCATAGGTTTTCTTTTACTTGGCTAACGCCAAGGAATACTCAGTAGGCTTGGTTGTCGCCTATATAGACTTGGTTATCGTCTATATATAAAGTATACCAAATGAGAATGACATTAACCACTTCAAGCTATCGCTTGACCGAAATTCATCTCCCACTTTCACTGGTGCTTCGCACCCATACGCTTAGAAGTGGGAGACTTCTTTCGGAATTACGTTAAAATGTAACTAGACAGCGTCTAGTTATACCTTATGAAAAATGCGGAAATGAAGGTGTATCTATAAACCGTCATAATGACAGTTTATCAGGCAGTTCAGTACTTAAACTAATTCTATAAAGTAAAATCTATGGTCTTTTATGGGCGAGTCGAGGCAGGGAGGGACGCAAAGCCTTCCTTATTTTGAGAATCATAATACAAGTACAGCTAATCTGTCCCATTATAGTAGTAGATAAGTAATTAATTCTTTTCCGTTTCTTAACGGAAATTAGTCATGTGGTGATGGAAGCGTTATTACATTAAGATGACTATAGATCAAACAAAAAGGAAGGAAGAAACTAACATGATTAAAATTTTATTAGCTTGTTCATCAGGAATGTCAACAAGTCTGCTAGTGCAAAAAATGGAAGCGGAAGCAAAAGAGAGAGGCATCGATGCTGAAATCTGGGCAGTCGCTCAGGATAAAGCTCCGGAAGACATGAAGAAAGCTGATGTCCTGCTTATCGGACCACAGATGCGTTTCATGAAAAAGAAATTCTCAGTCACTGCTGACGAAGTGGGTATTCCACTAGATGTCATCGATCCGGTTGCTTATGGCCGCGTTGACGGAAAAGCCGTTCTTGATAAAGCACTTGAACTTACTGGCAAGAATTAAGCCTGACAGGGGATTAGGAGGAAACAATAGTGGATAAATTTATGGAAATGTTAGAAAACATTCTGATGCCGCTGGCTGAAAAGCTGAATAACAACCGGTATCTGAGTGCTCTAAGAAACGGGTTCATGGTAGCTTTACCGATGATCATCTTTGGATCGATCTTTGTTGTAATCGCTAACCTGCCATTTCTTGACCGTGTATTAGGAGAGGACGGCTTCTCAGCTTATCAGGCTGCGCTTGGACCGGCTTCTGATGCAACACTGAGTATCATGGGGTTATTTGTTATTATTGGTATTGGATATAAGATGGTTGAACAGCGTGGAGGCGAAGCTATCTACGGTGGAGTTGTCGCTATCGCATCATTCCTTATCATGACACCTCAAATTGTAGAAGAAGTTGGGGGAGTAATTCCAACCGCTTCACTAGGAGCGCAGGGGATGTTCTTAGGTATTTTTACAGCATTTATTTCTGCAGAATTGTATCACTTATTCGTACGTAAAAACCTGACAATCAAAATGCCTGAAGGTGTGCCGAGTGCGGTCTCCCGTTCATTCAGTGCATTGATTCCAGTAACGATTACTCTGACAATTTTCTTAGCTATCAGAATTCTGTTCAGCTTTACAGGCTTTGAAACAGTGCAGAACTTCATCTATACATTGGTACAGCAGCCATTGACTGCTCTTGGAAGTGGACTGCCTGCAACACTGATCGCCGTTCTGCTTATTCAAGTCTTCTGGTTCTTCGGACTGCACGGACAAATTATCGTCAATTCAGTATTTGACCCAATCTGGTATTCACTGAATGATGAAAACCTGGCTGCATTCCAAGCTGGAGAAGACCTGCCACACATCGTGACTAAGCAGTTCTTGGATACCTTTATCGTCGGTATCGGAGGATCCGGAATGACCCTGGCTGTCATCATCTGTATCTTTGTCGTAGCGAAAAGCCGCCAGATGAGAGACCTGGCTAAACTGGGTGGACCATCCGGGATCTTCAACGTAAACGAACCGGTTATCTTCGGACTGCCGATCATAATGAACCCGCTTGTAATGATTCCATGGCTTCTGGCTCCTGTAGTCGTAGCAGCAGTCACATACTTCGCTATGTCTGTCGGCTTTGCACCGAGACCGGCCGGAGTGATTGTCCCATGGACCACACCAGCACTTCTGAGTGGCTATCTCGCTACCGGGAACAACCTGATGGGTGCAGTGATGCAGCTGATCAATATGGGTATCGTATTTGTCATCTGGTTCCCGTTTGTCAAACTGCTTGATAAACAGTACTATGGTGAAGAGATGAGTGCAGCGGAACCGACTAACTAATTCAAATAAAATAGACAGGACGAATTCCCTTCAATGGGAGTTCGCCTTTCTTTTCTAAAAGGAACTGTCAAATTTTTTATGAAAACTAAAAATTAAAGGTGGTGAAGGCCCACTGACTATACCAATCGGAGCCGCATTTGCCCTTGACAAACACTTGAATGGTTTCAGTTAAGGTCACAAGGGT
>NZ_BAAGIR010000053.1:0-14167 GCF_054658155.1 Alkalibacterium sp. m-11 | reverse complement strand
TAAAAGATTTAATACTACTGTATGAACGTTAGAGATATTCAAGTTATTGAACCGCCGTATACGAGAACCGTACGTACGGTGGTGTGAGAGGTCGACTAGTCAATTAATGACTAGTCTCCTACTCGATTATGTTAAATAATTTATTGAAGGAGTATGAAGATGGGAATTGAAGAACAATTAACAGGTGTACTGGCTAGAGCAGTCACTGACATCGATTCAGCTGATTCTGTAAAGGAAATAGAAGCGATCCGTGTCAGCTATTTAGGGAAAAAAGGGGAAATAACGAGTATTCTTAAAGGAATGAAAGATGTTTCGCCGCAGCAGCGACCAGTTATCGGTAAGAAAGCGAATGAAGTTAGAGACGAACTGACTGCCGTGCTTACTCAGAAAAAGGAACGCCTTGAAAAAGAATCATTACAGAAACAGCTAGAAGCAGAAACAATCGATGTGACGCTTCCAGGTAGACAGGTGAAAAAGGGGCAGACACACGTGCTTACTCAGATCATGGAAGATATAGAGGATCTGTTTCTAGGTATGGGTTATCAGATTATTGAAGGAAACGAAGTGGAGTCTGATTACTATAACTTCGAACGGGTCAACCTGCCTCAGAATCACCCGGCCCGAGATATGCAGGATACGTTCTACATCACGCCGGATGTGCTGTTGCGTACACATACTTCACCAATTCAGGCGCGTACGCTTGAGAATCACGACTTTTCAGAAGGGCCTCTGAAAATGATCAGCCCTGGTAAGGTGTACCGAAGAGATACGGATGATGCGACGCACTCTCATCAGTTCCACCAGATCGAAGGGATGGTCATCGATGAGAATATCACTATGGCCGATCTGAAAGGGACCCTGGAACTGCTGGCTAAGAAAATGTTCGGCGAAGAACGAGAAATCAGATTGCGACCAAGTTACTTCCCGTTCACAGAGCCTTCTGTTGAAGTGGATGTGAGCTGCTTTAAATGTGGCGGTGAAGGATGTAACGTCTGCAAGAAAACCGGCTGGATCGAAATCCTGGGTGCCGGTATGACTCATCCGAATGTGCTGGAAATGTCTGGCGTGGATTCATCTAAATACGGTGGCTTTGCCTTTGGTTTAGGGCCAGACCGTATTGCCATGCTTAAATATGGAGTGGATGATATCCGTCACTTCTATTTGAACGACCAGCGTTTCTTAACACAATTCAAGAGGAAAGGGTAGAATAACATGAAAGTATCTTATAACTGGCTGAATGAATCACTGGACCTGTCAGGGGTCTCTCCTCGTGATCTGGCAGAACAGATCACACTAACTGGGATCGAAGTCGACAGTGTGAGTGAACCGGCCAATGAACTGAAAAATATCGTCGTCGGTCATGTGCTGACTGCTGAACGTATGGCAGATTCCGATCACCTGAACGTAACTGTAGTAGAAGTCGGACAGGACGAACCGATACAGATCGTCTGCGGCGCACCGAATGTAAAGGCCGGACAAAAAGTCATTGTCGCCTTGCCGGGCGCACGTCTGGTGAATGGATTGAAGATCAAGAAAAGCAAGCTGAGAGGAGTCGTCTCAAATGGGATGATCTGTTCGCTTGAAGAACTGGGATTTTCTGACTCAGTGATTCCTAAAAATTCTGAGGATGGTATTTATGTGCTTCCGGAAGACGCTCAAATTGGAGAAAATGCCCTGCCGTATCTTGGTCTGAATGATGCATTCATCGAACTGGATATCACACCGAACAGGGCCGATGCCTTGAGTATGAGAGGTGTCGCTTATGAAGCTGGAGCGATCCTTGAACAGACACCCAGGTTTACTGGAGTCAATCTGAGCGAAGACCCGACGGATTCTGTAGATGAATATGTCAATGTGTCAGTAGAGAACAGTGAAGACAACCCGATCTATAAAATGCGAGTTATCAAGGACCTTGTTGTAACTGAAAGTCCCTTGTGGCTGCAGCGCAAACTCATGCATGCAGGCATCCGTCCGATCGATGCAGTAGTCGATGTGACAAACTACATCATGCTTGAATATGGTCAGCCTCTTCACGCCTTCGACTATGATGCATTGAACTCAAAAGACATCCTGGTCAGACGTGCCAGAGGATCTGAAACTCTAGTCACATTGGATGGACAAGAGAGAAAGTTGTCCTCAGACAATCTCGTCATCACTAATGGAGCAGATCCGGTTGCTCTTGCAGGAGTCATGGGTGGAGAAAATACACATGTCACCGGAGAAACAAAAACTGTTGCACTGGAATCAGCTGTATTCGAATCCAGCCTAATCCGTAAGACTGCACAGGCACTGAACTTGAGAAGTGAATCCAGTTCACGGTTTGAAAAAGGCCTGAACAAAGAAACAGTGCAGGATGCGCTGGACCATGCGGCGGCTCTCATTGCCTCATTAGGTAAGGGGCAGGTCGTATCCGGTACGGCAGAAGTTGTCTCGGAAGAACCTGCTTATCAGACTGTAACGACTACTCTAAATAAAATAAATGGCTCTCTTGGTACTGACTTGACGGTTGGCGAAGTTGAAAATATCTTTAGCCGACTGGGTTTCGAAAACAGAGTGACTGTGGATGAAATCAGTGTAACGGTTCCTCCAAGACGCTGGGACATCAGTATTGAAGCGGATCTTCTTGAAGAAGTGGCCCGTATTTACGGCTACAATCAGATCCCTTCTACCTTGCCTCGCAGTGAATCAGTACCGGGAGAACTGACTCATGCCCAGAAGCTGACTCGTTTCACCCGGCATTATATGGAAGGTTGCGGACTGGGGCAGGCAATCAGCTATGCATTGACTACTACAGAAAAAGCAGCAGCCTTCTCATTGGAGGAGAGCGCACCAGTAGAACTCGACTGGCCGATGAGCGAAGAGCATAAAGCCTTGAGACAAAGTCTTTTGAGTGGCCTGCTCGACAATGTTCAGTATAACGTCGCCCGTCAGACAAAGAATGTGGCCTTGTTTGAAATTGGACGCATTTTTACCCGACAGGAAAAAGACTTGCCGAAAGAAACGACTCATGTGGCAGGCGTCATGACAGGCTCATTAGTGGAGAACAGCTGGCAGGAAACTGAAACACGTGTCGATTACTTTGCGGTCAAAGGCATCGTGGAAGAGTGGCTCGATACTCTCGGCGTTATTGAAGGCATTTCCTTCGTCCCTTTTAAAGAATTGCCTGAACTGCACCCAGGGCGTACCGCTAAAGTATTATGGAACGGTCAGTACATCGGAGTTATTGGACAGCTGCACCCTCAGCTTGCTCAGGACCGTGATTTGAATGATACTGTTGTTTTTGAATTGAATATGGAACCATTCCTTGCGAATGAACAGGACACTTTGTCCTATGAATCGATTCCCAAATACCCTGGGACATCCAGAGATATTGCTTTTGTCGTAGATGAATCCGTTCTTCACGCAGAAGTCATGAATGTGATGACAGAGGTAGGAGGCAAATGGCTTCGTTCAATCCGCCTGTTCGATCTATATCAGGGAGACAATATCGAAGCAGGCAAGAAATCTCTAGCTTATACCTTGTCTTATCTGAATCCGGAAGCGACCTTGAAAGAAGAAGAAGTCAACTCAGACTTCGAAAAAGTGAAACAGGCACTGGTCGAGCGAGTCCAGGCTGACATTCGTTAAATCGACTTTTAGTTGAGCAATAAATAGGTAAATGCTGCCGATTACCTCTCACATTAAAGACGCAGGGTCTTTAATTGAGAAGGGAAAGGCAGCATTTTTGTTTAGTGTCAGAAGAAGAGCTCGAAATTTCAGAAATGACGGTCGATATAATGCATAAATCATGGATTCATGTTATTATAAGAAAGAATTTGCGAAGCGAGGAGGCTTTTTCATGCCGGAGGGAAAGCGACGTTATAAAGCAACCATTGACGGAGAGAGCTACACTATCGTTGGACCTAAATCACAGGAACACATGAAAACCGTAGCTGAAACAGTGGATGAACAGATGAAGCAGTTAAAAGAACTCACAAAGGGTTTAAGTAACGAAAAACGTGCGATCCTGCTTGCAATCAATGCTGTATCTGACCAGCTGACTATGCGCAAAGAACTGGAAGACATCAAGAAAAAACTGGAACACTTAGAGTAAAAGCAGAATCGGCTTCTGTTGTTTCAGACAAGGAGACAATTATGATATTAACGTTTATTATTTTATTTATACTACTGCTGTCCCTGTACAGCGGAGCCAGACGGGGACTCGTCCTTCAGCTGGTGCTGACTATCGGGTATGCTTTATCATTCTGGTTTGCATTGACCTACTATCAGCAGCTCAGTGGCTTTGCTGAAATGATGATTCCCTATCCGACACCTACGTCGACATCGGCCAATCCATTCGTTTTATACAGCATGGATCTCCTGTTCAATCTTGACGGGGCTTTCTATAAAGGGATTTCATTTATCCTCATCCTGTTTGCAGGCTGGCTGGTGACAAGACTGATCGGCGGGTTGTTCAATTTCCTGGCGGACATCCCAGTTGTCAGAACCCTCAACGCTATTGGAGGAGCACTGATCAGTTTTGTGGTCCACTACATCGGGCTGTTTCTAGTACTGTTCGTCCTATCGACCGTACCACTGCCGATCATTCAGAACCAGTTTGAAGCAAGCAATGTGGCGCGAAATATTGTAACGACGACACCGGAATTATCCGGACAGTTTTACGAATGGTGGGTCATAGAAGGACTTGAAGAATAGACATGTATAAATGGAGGATGGATCGAAGGAGACAGTATGAGGCTCTGGAGGCCATCCTTTTTTGTCCGAAGACTTAAAAGAAAATTAGTAAGGCTCCCGCTATAAGTGGGAACAATAAGGAGAGAAAATGAATGAAGACAGTTCAGGCATCCTTTAAAAAACTGGAATTTGAAAAAGTTATACAGCAGTTATCCGAATATACCGTTTCTTCATTAGGAAGGGAACGGTCGCGTCAGCTGCATCCAATAACAGACATTAAAGAAATCACTGAAAAGCTTGAAGAAACGGAAGACGCCGTCTTGCTTCTGAGACTAAAAGGAGGAATGCCGCTTGCAGCCTATGAAGATATTCGTCCTCACCTCAACCGGGTGCGGATACAGGGAACGCTCAATGGTCTGGAACTAGCGCAGATCGGTCGAATACTGAAAACAATTCGTGAAATAAAAACATTCTTTTCTAAAGCACAGGAAGAAGCGGTCCCTTTAAAACAGCTGTATGAGAAAGTCAGTGGGCTGGATACCTTTGCTAAACTTGAGCGGACTATATTTTCTGTAGTCGATGAAGGGGGATATGTGCTGGACGATGCCAGTTCCAAGCTTAAAGGACTCAGACAAGGCATCAAGCAGACGGAAAGCCGTACCCGCCAGAAGTTGGAAAGCATAGTCAGAGGCCCCCAAGCCCGTTTTCTGACTGACGCTATTATTACAATGAGAAACGACCGATATGTGATTCCGGTCAAACAGGAAAACAGAAATACATTTGGAGGTGTCGTCCACGACCAGAGTTCAACGGGACAGACACTCTTTATAGAGCCGCAAAGCGTGGTCGATCTGAACAACCAGTTAAGACAGTATCAGGTGGCTGAAAGGAATGAGATCGACCGTATTCTCAAAGAAGTGACGGAAGAAATCGACCCATACAGAGAAGCTATCTCGGCTCAACTGAACAGTCTAGTCGAGCTGGATGTCATTCAGGCCAAAGGTCGTTATGCCCAGGCTATCAAAGCAGTGAAACCTGATGTGTCAGAAGACAATCATGTTGCGTTGATAAAGGCACGTCATCCTCTTCTGAATGAAGGGGAAGTTGTAGCAAATGACATCATTATTGGTGAAGACTACAAGACGATGATCGTTACCGGACCAAATACCGGCGGAAAAACAGTGGTTCTTAAAACCTTGGGTCTCCTGCAGCTGATGGGCCAGTCGGGGCTCTTCCTGCCAGTTGAAGAAGACAGTACAATGGGGATTTTCTCCAGTGTGCTCGCTGATATTGGAGATGAGCAGTCGATTGAGCAAAGTCTGTCAACATTCTCATCACATTTGACTAATATCGTATCGATTCTTGAACAAATCGATGAGAAAAGTCTAGTGCTTCTGGATGAACTTGGAGCGGGGACCGATCCTCAGGAAGGGGCGGCGCTGGCCATTGCGCTTCTTGATGCTATCGCTCAGAGAGGCAGTTTTGTTATGATCACCTCCCATTATCCTGAACTGAAAGCATATGGATACAACCGCCCGGAAACGATCAATGCCAGCATGGAGTTTGATGTAGATACACTCAGCCCGACCTATCGCCTGCTTATAGGGATACCTGGACGCAGTAATGCTTTTGAGATTGCCAAACGTCTTGGACTGGATGACATGATCATTGATTCTGCCAGACAGCTGATGAGTGGAGAAAGCCAGAGTGTAGACCAGATGATCCAGGATCTGGAGACAAGACGAAATGAAGCCGAACAGCAGGCTGACAAGGCAAGAAAAGACTTGAAACAGGCTCAGGCACTTCATAGGGAATTGAAGACTGCCTTCGAAGACTATCAGAATGAAAAAGACAGGCTGAAGAAAAAAGCAGAAAAAGAAGCCAATGCTATTGTTGACAAGGCGAGAGAAGAGTCTGAACGAATCATTAAGGAGCTGAGACAGCGTCAGCTTGACGGCGGTCAGCAAGGTAATCTGAAAGAACATGAACTGATCGATGCCCAGTCAAGATTGTCCGGACTGAGAAAAGAAGAAGAGACGCTTAAGAAAAATAAAGTTCTTCAGAAGCAGAAGCAGAAAAAGACACTTAAAGTAGGCGATTCTGTATCCGTTCAGTCTTTCGGACAGAAAGGCACGATCATTGAAAAAGCTGATGGGAAGCATTGGGTCGTGCAGATGGGGATGCTGAAAATGAAATTGCCTGAAGCCGATCTTATTCAGATCGAAGATGAGAAGGAAGCGGACCGCCGGGTGTCAGTCAAAAGGACCTCATCATCCGGTGTGTCGACTGAAATCGATGTACGCGGCGAACGTGTGGAAGAAGCAGTCAATCGCGTGGATCAATACATTGACCAGGCTCTACTTGCCAACTACCCTAAAGTGACTGTCATTCATGGTATGGGGACAGGCGCAGTCAGAAAAGGTGTGCATCAATATCTTAAAAAACACTCTCAAGTCAAAACTTACGAAGATGCTCCGGCAAATCAGGGCGGAAGTGGTGCCACAATCGTGACCTTTAAATAATCAGATTCAAAAGCTAGACAAGGGTACTAAATTTTGCTATACTGACAATGGATCAAGCGACTTACTTTTAATAAGTAAGCTCAGTAAACTTATAGGAGGTTCAATAATGGTTAGAGAATTAACAGATCAGAACTTTGGACAGGAAACAAATTCAGGATTGGCTTTAGTCGACTTCTGGGCAACATGGTGTGGGCCTTGTCGTATGCAGTCACCGGTCATCGACGAGTTGAACGAAGAGTCCGACGGCAGTGTGAACTACTTCAAAATGGACGTTGATGCCAACCAGGCGACACCAAGCAAGTTTGGTATCATGAGTATTCCAACACTTCTTGTAACTAAAGACGGAGAAGTCGTAGATAAGCTGATCGGTTACCACAGCAAAGAACAGATCGAAGAAACGCTGGCTAAACACAAATAATCATCGCTTTGATAGATATTCCGCTGCCTTACCATAAGGTGGCGGAATTTTTCTGTTCAGACCCTAAAAAGTGGAATAGAATAGTTACAATACCATTAAGTTATGCACTACACTGGTAATTTATGAAAAAAATACAATCTTGTCATATAACCTTAATGTAATTATGTTTAAATAGTTAAAAGCGTTCTCTTAAAAGATATTAAAAGATAGTCCAGAATACTAGACAGAATCTGTAATGATTTAAGTGTATAAATGTGAATGCTTTATGACATTTCAATGGATATAATCGGTAATAGACCGAAAGAGCCTATCATTCTAATGAAGACTATTATAGAATGGTGGTCTAACAGGATTAAAAAACAATCCTGACCTGAACATTCAATCTTTTCTACAATCCTTGTGGGTCGTTTATACATATTTTTCAGTTTGGAGAGTGGTCACATGTCACAGAATGAACAATGTCAAACTGTGCTGACAACAACGATTCAGTACAAGTATATAATTGAATGTAAAGATAAATCAGTGGAACTCCAGGTAGAGGACCGTGATGTCTTTTATAATGCAGACGATGAACTTGATTGTCCATTGGATGTTGTTCTTCGAAAAAACGATTACTCTTTCAATGACCTAATGAGCTGGGATGCCCGTGAGATACGATTTATTAAAATGGTTGATAATGAAACGACGGTTATCAACAGTGTGCCATTAAATGTCAATTTATAACAGTAAAGTGTTTATCTTTTCTTTTAAGTAAGAATAGGTGGCACTTTTTTTATGCCTAGAAACTAGATTATCTGTTAAAATGAAGGGAGTACGATTAAGTTTTAGGAGGACAAGAATGAAAGTAGCTATCGTAGGAATGGGCGTAGCAGGTATCAGCATTATAAGAGAAATGAATAGGCAGTTTTCGTCAGAAGAACGAGCTGGTCTGGAACTTCTTCTCTATACCCGGCCTGATCAGTTCGGAACAGGCTTTCCTTACCGGTCAGATGATGAAAGTCTGCTGATCAATCAGTACACAGAAACGATGACGATTGATCCGAATAATCCGGACGATTTTTTGGACTGGATTAAAGAAAATAAATCAGCCGAAACGGTTTACCATTCTCATCTTCCGCGAAGCTGGTTCGGAGAGTATTTAAAAGAGAGGATGAGCATCTGGCTAGAGACTTTGAATTACACGGTGATATACGAAGACGTACAGAATATTGAAAAGCTGGATGAGGATATCTATAGAATCGTGACAGAAAAGACCAGACAGCGGGTTGAAATGGTCCATCTGACAGCCGGACACCTAGCTTATCAAGACCCGTACCAGCTGATCGGGACACCAGGGTATATCTACGATCCATATCCCGCTGACAAGCAATTAATGATGTCGGTTGAACAGAAAAAAATCGCTCTGATCGGAACAGGGCTTACTGCTCTGGACGCCTTGCTGTTTTTGAGAAAAGAACACCCACTTTCTGAAATTACATTTTACTCAAGAGACGGTTTATTTTCATCAGTGAGGGGGAATGAGCCCTCAGTCACGATGCATTACTTCTGCCCTGATAAAGTAAGCGATCTGATTGCCGGCGGAAAACAGATCACACTCTCTCTTGTTAAAGACTGGTTTTTAAAAGAAATGGATGAGCATGGCATCGATACAGAATGGATATGGAAGAATTTAGGCAAAGGAACGATGCGGGGAATGGCCATGGACCTGACGTATACAGATGCATTGGGGCAATTCCAGTCGCTGATCCGACACATGAGAAAATGTTACCCTATCATCTGGATCAATCTGCCGGACAAAGATAAAGATGAATTTATACAGACTTACGGAAAGCAGTGGCAGCGATTCAAAGCGCCATTGCCTCAAAAAACTGCCACTTATTTAATCAAGCATCTCTACAAAGAGGATATTAAAGTAGTAAAAGATTTGAAAAAGATAACGAAAAAGAATTCAGAGTTTGAGCTGGAAACGGAGCAGGGAGACATGAGTTATGCAGATGTTGTAGTCAACTGTACGGGACAGGATACCGACTTGAAACGTTCATTAAGCCTGCAGCAGCCCCTGATCAGGAATCTTGTAAGCAGCGGCATAATCGTCCCTTACCAATATGGTGGAATTCAAATTGATTATCCCAGCATGAGCGTAATAGATGCTTCCGGAAACTGCCTTCAACGGTTCAAGGCATATGGTCAGATTGTCTCAGGTGTGCAGTTCGGAAACAATAACGTTGAACTGGTCAGTATGAGTGCCGCTAGTGGAGTAAATTCAATGAAATTATGTCTGCAGAAAAAGGCAGATACATAAGCAATAGTGAGCAACAGTTCACTAAACTGTCGGTCAAATACGATTGCTAAACTATCTGCCTTCTTACACTTTTAGTCCACAGATTCTTTTCTGTCAGCTTGAAGAATAATTTCTACAACCTTCTTCTTTCTGACGATATTGAATGATCCTTCAGTATAGGTTTCTGTGTAAGTCTGTATGGCCTGTGCCAGAAAACCTGTTTCCAGAGAAAAATCAGCATCCGTATGCTCACTTAGTCTTGAATGAACAATCTCACCGTGAAGCTGGAAAAGATAAGATGATTTCTTCTGTTCCAGAAGCGTCAAGGTGCCAAAAGAAGCTTCTTTTACAGCGGAGATGATGTCTTCCAGGCTGGTAAAGGTATGGCTTCTGGCGAGCTCTTTTCCGGCCCAGTATAATATCTCAGACTGGTCTTCTTTCAGAAGATTAGGAAGCAGTGAATCTCTAAGAAGTAAAATGCCTTGATGCGGGGGATGCTGGTTTGTGTTACTAGTCATTCTTTCACCTCGATCAATAGTAGATAATTATAAAAAATAAATTGAATGATGTCCGTTTTGACTCCTGACTTCTATAATGGGAGCGACAAGTCTTTATATTTATAGCCGGATTCTTTATAATTATATAGAGACCGGAACATCTGTTACTATTTTACAGTGTTTGTGTTCTGGATTCTAGTCAGATCGATAAAGTCTGTCAATTATTAACTAAATTTATGACATCAGTGTTTGTGATGTCTGAAAGTAAAGGTTGTTATGTATGTCAAATAGACCCATAGGGTTACTGGATTCTGGAATTGGAGGTCTGACCGTTTTAAAAGCTGTCAAGCATCTGCTTCCTGATGAATCATTCATCTATATCGGAGACAGTGCCAGAAATCCTTACGGTAACCGCACAGAAAAAGAAATTATCAAGTATACGGAAGAACTTGTGAATTTTTTACTGCTTCATGATGTAAAAATGATCGTCATAGCCTGCAACACTGCCACAGCATTAACACTTACTCTCCTGAAAGAAAAACTTAGTATCCCGGTAATCGGCGTCATCAGTGCCGGAAGCAGAGAAGCAGCCCGACTATCTGAAACAGGGCACATAGGAGTGCTCGCAACTCAGAGTACAGTAGACTCGCAGTTCTATTCAGAGTCGATTGCAAGAGAAAGAAAAGCTGTAGAGGTTACCAGCCTGGCCTGCCCAGAATTTGTCGATCTTGTGGAAGCAAATCAGCACACTGGTCCAGATGCAGAACAGGTCGTAGCTGAAAAGCTGGCACCTCTGAAAATACAGACTATAGATACGCTGATATTAGGCTGCACACATTTTCCGCTCCTGTCCGACTATATACAGAAAGTGATGGGCGAAGAAGTCAAGCTGATTGATTCCGGAGCATTGACTGCAGAATCAATCAGAGATGTTCTTAAAGAGGAACAACTCGAAGCGGAAGCAGACCACCAGTCTCCGATGATGAAAATATTCACGACTGGAGATGCAGAACTGTTCAGAGTAATCGCAGCTGAATGGATGGAGAATGATTCACTGGAAATAGCACATATATCATTAGAAGGATTGATTTAAGTGAATGAACTGACCAAGACAATAGTGATCGCAACAAGGAATAAAGGAAAAACTAAAGAATTTGAAGCTTTATTCAATAAGAAGGGCTATGCCGTACAAACACTTCTCGACTACCCCGAGGTATCGGATATTGAAGAAACAGGAATTACCTTTCAAGAAAATGCCCTGCTTAAAGCAGAAACGATAGCTGAACAGTTTGAGACGCTTGTGCTTGCGGACGATTCCGGCTTGAAAGTAAAAGCTCTTCATGGTCAGCCGGGAGTCTATTCGGCACGTTACGCTGGAGAAGAGAAGAATGATGCAAAAAACAACGCTAAACTGCTGAATGAGCTTGCAGATGTCAAAGATGAAGACCGGACAGCTGTCTTCCACTGTTCACTTGCTCTTGCGATGCCAGGCAAAAACTCTCTGGTAGTCGATGGGGAAGTAGCCGGGAAAATAATGGGTGTCCCACGAGGAGAAAACGGATTCGGTTATGATCCTCTGTTCTATCTGGAGGACAAGAAAAAGACCATGGCAGAACTGACTGAGGAGGAAAAAAATAAAATCAGTCATAGGGCAGTGGCACTGGAAAATTTGGAAAATGTTTTCGACTACTGGCTTCAAAACCAATGAGGAGGAAAGCTCAATGAGAATAATCTGCGTCAGTGATAATCATGGCAATACCTACTATATGGAAGAACTTCTTTCGATTTATCAGGAAGAAGCCGATGAGTGGATACACTGCGGGGACTCAGAACTACTTGAAACCCATCCGTTGTGGCAGAATTTCAAAACAGTTAAAGGGAATATGGATATAGCAGAAGGCTTTAAATCTGAACGAGTGGAGGAACTGGAAGGGGACCGCTTCCTGATTGTCCACGGACATCGCCATGGCGTGAAGCGGTCCTATAATGAGCTGAAGACACGTGCACTAGAAGAGAACTGTCAGTTCGCCTTTTACGGACATACCCATATCCCGAAAGTTGAAGAAGAAGACGGCATCTTTTTCATAAATCCCGGAAGCATTGCCCAGCCCAGAGACCGAGAGATAGGCACATATCTGATCATGGATTTGGATAAAGACAATCACCAGGTCTCGTTCACATACTATGACCGTGATCATAATGAAGTTAAAGAACTGACTAAATCATTTAATCTCACTGACTGATCAGGATTCTCATCATATTGCCATTATTATAATGACTTAATCCATCATATTCTAGCTTAAGGTAAACACGTGTAAAATTATTCTAAGAAAATTCACCTTATACACCTTTTTAGTTGGGATAATATATCAGAAAGGGTAAAATATATGAGAAGACTGGATACGAGGAGTGAATAAATTGATAGGTGAGAAAATAAAATCATTACTTATTTCTAGTGAAAGGTCCCTTGTCAAACCTGCAGAAGAAGTTGCTGTCGTAGGTTTAAAGAACAGACTGAATCACGCCTTACTTATTTTAACATCTGATAAATATGCAGTTGTTCCCGTTCTTGATGATGAATCAAAAATGTGTGGGCTAATATCCATGCCCACAATATTTCAGGCAATCATGAATATCGAAGATGTCGAATTTGAGAAATTGGGAGAAATTGAAGTAAGAGAAGTAATGGATACAGACTATCCTGTGGTGAAAGAAGACTTTGAACTGGAAGAGGTTCTTCATGCCTTAGTCAATCATGCCTTCATCACCGTAGTAGATGACAATAATTATTTCAAAGGCATCATCACCCGCAGTGAAATACTCAAAGGTACCAATCGAATTGCCCATGAGTTTGAAAAGCTGTATGATGTCAGAGCAAAAACTCCGGAAAAGCTAGGCCGGGATGAAGAAGTGAAGAAAGAGTCAGTTCTCAAATAATTTATAGGAAAGCAGCCGTTCAATCGGCTGCTTTTTCTTATGGAAAAGCACAATAATTGAAGGAGTAATTTAGTCTAATGATAAGTCCAGCTTCGAATGGGGTTCTGAACAATAATTAGGAGAGAGACGAGTGGGATTTACCATACTTTTCTGAGCTAAAGTGTAACTATTTGGAGTTTAAGAGGATTATCGAAGGATAATGTGTGACTGAGCTGTAACTAGAGGCTATCTAACGGTATTTAAGACAGCCATAATTTCATGAACTATAACTAGAGGCCATTTAACGGTATTTAAGACAGCCATAATTTCATGAACTATAACTAGAGGCCATTTAACGGCATTTAAGACAGCCATAATTTCATAAGCTGTAACTAGAGGCCGTTTAATGGCACTAATAAGTCAAAGAATCTCATGAACTTTAACGTAATTCCGAAAGAAGTCTCCCACTTCTAAGCGTATGGGTGCGAAGCACCAGTGAAAGTGGGAGATGAATTTCGGTCAAGCGATAGCTTGAAGTGGTTAATCTGTCATTTTTGTTGTATACTATACTCAGTGGTAACCAACAGAAAGGAAGTGGCATCAATGGAATTGGACAACAACAATCATTCAGTCTTCTCGATGTATTACAACCTTGTCTTAGTTATAAAGTATCGAAGAAAAGTCATCACGCCCCCTGTTTCAGATTACGCCAAAGATATGTTTCTAAGAATTAGTACAAACTACAACATCACTCTCATCGAATGGAATGAAGATAGAGACCACATTCATATCCTGTTCAAAGCTCACCCTAACACAGAATTGTCCAAATTCATCAATGCCTACAAAAGCGCCAGTTCTC
>NZ_BAAGIR010000052.1:0-14182 GCF_054658155.1 Alkalibacterium sp. m-11 | reverse complement strand
GGATCTTTTCTTTAGTATATCATAAACGTACATAAGTGGACAACAAAAAGACAGAAAAAACGTTGATTAATTTGATAAAATCAACGTTTCTTTGCTTATTTTTCAGTTGTAGGTGCGAAACTCAGGATCCAGCTGAGCTGAAAAAGCAGTCAGTCTATGCGCTGGCAAGAAAAAAGGATCTGTTTTTCCATCATCCTTTTGATGCTTTTGATCCGATCATCTCCTTTGTCAGGGAAGCAGCCGAAGACGACCGGACAGTCTCCATCAAGCAGACTCTATACAGGGTCAGCGATGATTCCCCTTTAGTTGAAGCTTTGAAGAACGCAGCAAAAAAGGGTATCCAGGTGACTGTTCTTGTAGAACTGAAAGCACGGTTCGATGAAGCAAATAATGTCCACTGGGCCAAGGAGCTGGAAGAAGCCGGTGCTCATATATTATATGGTGTAAAAGGTTTGAAGACCCACAGCAAGGCCACTCTGGTCATAAAAAAAGAGACGGACGGGTTCAGGCGTTATGTCCATCTTGGGACCGGAAACTATAATGAACAGACTGCTAGACTCTATACGGACATGGGGCTTATTACATCGAATAATGAAATCACTCAGGATGTCTTCGATTTCTTCAATTATCTGAGCGGGTATTCGGAACAGCCCGACTATCACTATCTGCATGTCTCCCCTTTTGATATCAGGGATGCATTCATTGAAAATATTGAAAAGGAAATCAAGCTGCACACAAGGTACGGAAACGGCCATATCATCGCTAAAATGAATTCATTGACCGACAAGAAAATGCTGCTTAAACTGTATGAAGCCAGTCAGGCAGGGGTCAGAATCGAGCTGATTGTCAGAGGGATCTGCTGTCTGATTCCTGGCATCACTGGGGTAAGTGAAAACATTACGGTGAGAAGTATTGTGGGTCGTTTTCTTGAACATAGCCGAGTCTATTACTTCTATCATAATGGCGAGGAAAATCTCTACCTCTCTTCCGCCGATATGATGACAAGAAATATGATCAAGCGCATCGAGATAGCTTTTCCAGTACTGGAACCACCTTTGAAATCTCACATTCTCTCTATTCTCAAGCTTTATCTCTATGACAATACAAAAGCCTGGATATTGACTAGTGACGGGTTTTATAAAAAACCTTCACTAAGTAGCAAGCCTGTTCATGCTCAAAATGAACTCCTGTCCATCAGCAGTGAACAGGAAAAGATTAAAGAAGATCATACTTCTTTAAATAAATGGCTCACTTACTTATCCGCGCTCTTCAGCCGATAACACTTTACATCTGCTCGTCATGTACCATGGAGTTCAAGATTCTCCAGGATATATGACGGGCGGTTTTTTCATTTTTACAGGTCTGAAGAATATCTGATATAATGAATGCAAGGAAAGAAGGTGCACGAATGCCAACGATATTGGATATTGCCCGACACGCTGGGGTGTCATCCGCTACTGTTTCCCGCGTCATCAATTCCAGCGGATATGTTGGTGAAGAGACCCGACGTAAAGTAGAAGATGCCATTGAGCAGCTGAACTACAGCCCAAACAAAAATGCCCAGCATCTGAGAACAGGATCAACTAAAAACTTCGGGATCATCAGTACACAGTTCAATGATACTGCAGTGGCCCGTATCAATTCATTTATCTCTACTGCTTACGCGAACGGCTATACAACGACTCTCTTCGTTACAAATGGGGATATGAAAAGAGAAAGGGAAGCTTTTGACCTGCTGAAATCCAAGCAGCTGGACGGCATTTTCCTGATTTACCGTGCCAATGACTGGTCTGTTCTGGAAAAATATGCATCCTTTGGTCCAGTTGTCACCTTACACAATGTCGATTCTGAACAGATTCCTTCTGTCTTCATCGATCATTATAAGGGACATCGCCTCGCTCTAGACTATCTATGGGAAACCGGATGCCGTCAAATCCTCAATTTATACGGGACACCTAAAGGGCTCAACACCCAGCGGCGGATTGATGCCTATACAGACTTCTGCAGAGACCATCAGATTGATCCGCATAATCCTGACCTCTTCATTGATACAGTCACAGCTGAAAAAGTCGATGACTTTATCAGATGGTACGAATCGGCTGAAGTCAAACCTGATGCAGTGGTCACTCATTCCGATTCCATTGCAGCGCTTGTCGTTTCCCGACTTAGAAGGAAAGGAATTCGTGTACCTGAAGATGTATCCGTCACTGGATTCGATAACTTGGATGTCAGCGATGTGATGGATATGACTACTATCGATTATTCGATCGAGGAACAGGGAAAAAACGCCTGCCGTCTGCTTCTTCAGACATTGAATCAGCCCGTCGATGAGCTAAAGCCCTTGTCATTCAAGCTCATCAAACGAAAAACGACGCTATAATAATAAAAGCTTCGCGTGCCGTTCAGCCTCGACACGTCAACAGTTAAACCATATACTTGCTGAATATAAAATAAAAAATCTGGAGCATGAGCAGCCCTGACCCATAACAGCAGGGGCACATGATCCAGATTTATTTTGCTTATTCAGGATATTTTTCTACCGACCAATCTTATCAGCTTATTTCCTTAAGACGCTGATCGATTTTCTTCTGTTCTCTTTTTCGGTTGACCGTAGCTTTAATCAGTCCTTTTTCCGGAGAAAAGACAAAGACAAGTAAAGTTGTGACTCCTGTCACCACAGCAATCATTCCCGCAATCGTCGTATCAAGCATAAAAGCCAGCCTCACTCCTGCTGTACTGTTGATCACTGCCATTACAGCTGTCAGACCAATCATGACATGCAGCTTGTTTGTCAGTAGAAAGGCCGCTAGCGGAGGTCCGGCCATGAACCCTACCACCAGAATGGATCCTACTGAATCGTAGGCGCCAACGGCCGTCAGAGACACAAGGGTCATCAGCCCATAGTGGATGAGTACCGGTGAGAATCCTATTGCTGCAGCAAAGCCTGCATCAAACGTCGTGATTTTCAGCTCTTTATAGAACAATCCAATAAAGAGACTGTTGATCAGCAGGATGACCAGCATCGTCCAGAGCGCTCTCGGTCCCAAATCTGCACCGAACAGCACCAGACGTCTGAAAGGCGCAAAGGCCAGTTCCCCCATCAAGACTGAATCTACATCCAAATGAACGTTTCCGGCATAGCGTGTAATCAGAATGATCGCTATACTGAAAAATAATGGAAAGACAATACCGATAGCTGCATCGTTGGACAAGAGCTTAGTCTGCTGGAGCGCTTCTATTGCCCAGACCGTCGCCACCCCGACAAGCGTAGCTCCAATCATCAAAAGAGGCGAGTTCAGATCCTGTGTAATGAAGAAGGCCAGAACGATTCCGAGCAGAACTGTATGTGTGATTGCATCGGATACCATTGTGGTTCCTCTCAGCACCAGAAAGACACCTGGAAGCGCACAGGCGACGGCAACAATAATTGCTATCAGGGTTATTTCATTGATCATGCTCACCGCGCTCACTCCTCCAGACTTCTGATCTGTTTCATAAATACTTTCTGCCTCTTTCTGCAGGCCATGTGTCTAGCCAGTATTCCCCTTCCGGGAGATATAAAGAGGCTGAGGAACACGAACATACTGACAACGACTACGATCGATGGCCCTGTTGGTATTCGAGCCCCCATAGAGCTGATGAAGGTTCCCGTCACGCCGGAAACAAATCCAATACCTGCTGCCAGCAGCATGACCAGACTCAACCGGTTCGTCCACTGACGGGCGGCTACTGATGGACCGATCAGCAATGCGCTGATTAGGATGACCCCTACTGACTCCAGTCCTAAAATAATGGTTACAACAATCATTGTCGACAACAGGGATTCAACGATCTTACTTGAGAAGCCTAATGTCCGTCCAAACATCGGATCAAATGTAAATACTTTAAATTCCTTCCAGAACAATGCCACCATAACGAGCAGGACCAGTCCGATCAGACCGATCATCTGGACATCGCTTCGAAGCATAGCGCTCGCCTGCCCGAAAATAAAGTTGCTTAGTCCAGCCTGTTGAGCATTCGGATTATTCTGTATTGAAGTCAGGATGACGAGACCCAGACCAAAGAAGCTGGACAGGATCAGTGACAAGGCACTGTCGAGTTTGACCACGGTTTTCTTGCTCATAGTCTGAATAATCACCGTGGCGATCAATCCTGAGATGATTGCCCCAAGCATCAGTACAGACAGTTCTTTTCTTTGTATAAGAATAAAGCCGATCCCAATTCCAGGTAAGGCAGCGTGACTCAATGCATCCCCAAGCAGACTTTCTTTTCTTAATGTAGCATAGGTTCCGATCACTCCGCTTAACAGCCCTAAGAATCCGGTGCCTAAAGCAACGACTTGAAACGTGTAGTCATTCAGCAGCAATCTGATCTGTTCCAGCATATCAGCCTTCACCTTCTCCCAAGTTTCGATCCTGATGATAAGTTTCATCAATATTTCCTTGAGTAAACGCCTCTTGAACCGGCCCTTGAGCAATGACTTCGCGATTAATGAACACCACGTCGTCAAAATAGTCTTCAACCGTCTGCAAGTCGTGATGAACGACAATAACGGTCTTGCCCTGCTCAACCAGGTTTTTCAGAAGTTTCATGATGATGCGTTCAGTTTTCATGTCAACACCCGAGAGCGGTTCGTCCATTATATATATATCCGCTTCCTGAGCCAGCGCACGTGCTAGGAACACACGCTGCCTCTGACCGCCAGACAGCTGACTGATCTGACGGGAGGCAAAAGTCGGCAGCCCGACTTTTAAAAGCATCTGTTTTGATAAATCTTTATCTCTCTTTCCTGGTCGTTTCAGCCAGCCTAAGTGGCCATATCTGCCCATCAGAACGACATCCAGAACGGTAGCTGGGAAGTCCCAGTCGACTGAAGTATTCTGAGGGACATAGGCTACTTTATTTTTTATTTTCTTGTAAGGAACATTCTGTTCATTCTGTATGGAAAAGGCTACTGTCCCAGTGATAGGTTGAAGAAAATTCAATACTGATTTGATCAGAGTCGACTTTCCTGCTCCATTTGGTCCAATGATCGCCGTGAGACGGCCTTCTTTAAATCCTGTAGTAACATTCCACAAGACCGGCTTCGCATCATAAGCGACCGTCAAATGTTCGATTGAAATTGCCTGTTTGTTTTCCATACCTGTTCCTTCTTTCTATTAAAAAACCTGTCGTACTCAGCTGAACTTAATCAGCCAGACCGTCAACGATCGTATCAATGTTGGCACGGTACATTTTAATGTAGGTTTCTGCATCGTCTTCTTCACTGCCTAATGCATCGGAATACAGTTCTCCGGCATTGACTACTTCGTGACCTCTGCTTCCGGCTGCTTCGATCAGCGCTTCGATATTTCTTGGTGAAACAGAACTTTCAACGAATACCGCATTGATCTCGTTATCTACCAGGAAGTCCGCGAGCTGACTGATGTCTCCAGTTCCCGCTTCTGTCTGTGTATTCAATCCCTGCAGACCGACCACTTCAAAATTAAATTCTTCCCCAAAATACTGAAACGCATCATGTGCCGTCACCAGATAACGGGACTGTTCCGGTACTTCTTCAATTCTTTCTTCAATATACGTTCTTAATTCTCCCAGTTCAACTAAATATGCCTCCGCATTCTCCTGGTAATAGTCTTCATTGTCCGGATCTTTTTCACTCAGCTGGTCTGCCACATAAGTTGTGATTGTTTCCCAATGAGAAACGCTGAACCAGATGTGCGGATCATACTCCAGATCCTCTTCATCTTCTTCCGGATCGAGAAGCTCTCCTTCATTCAAGGCATCTGCCATGACGATGGTAAAGACTCCTCTTTCATCCAACTGTTCAAAGACTTCCACAAAACGTGCTTCAAGCATTAATCCATTATACGCGACAATGTCTGCTTCTTGCATGGCATTTACATCAGATGTGGACGGCTGGTACTCATGCGGATCGACTCCGGGACCCATCAGACCTTCTACTGACACTTTTTCTCCACCGATTGTCTCCATTAGATCGGCGATCATTGATGTAGTTGCCACAACGTTCAATGGATTATCTTCTGAAACCTCATCTGTCTGTTCATTTCCGCATGCCGCCAGTGACACGACACCTGCCATTAATGCTAATCCTTTTACCCATTTCATTATATCTATCTCCTTCTATACAAATAGTGTTATTTTACTTTAACTATTTTTTAGTCTACCCTAAAAAATAATTTCAGTCAACTGTGAAACAAAAGTTAAATACACCTTTGATTAGAAACTGATAAATGTGGTACACTTTTATAGAAATGAAAAAGATAGAGGGGTATAACGATGACACCCAATAAAGAGGATTTTATTAAAGCAATTTTTGAACTTGGTGGAAAAGAAAAGGTCGTGACCAATAAAGACCTGGTCCGGATGCTTTCGATTTCTGCAGCATCTGTGACAGATATGAATACACGTCTGCTCAAGGAAGAGCTCATCACACACCTGCCTTACCAGGGCGTCATGCTTACTGAAAAAGGCCTGCTTATTGCTAATCAGCTTATTAGGAAACACCGGATCTGGGAAGTGTTTCTTGCAGAAAAACTGGGGTACGACTGGAATGAAGTCCATGCGGATGCCGACCTTCTGGAACATGTGTCTTCTGATCTTCTGATTGAACGCCTTAATATATTTCTGGAGGAACCGACATTTGATCCTCACGGCGGAGTGATTCCGAATCAGGACGGGACAGTCCCGGAAATACATTCAACGCCTCTTATTGAGTGCAAAGTCGGTGACCGGTTCAAAATACAGGAAGTCGATGATCAGGAGGACTTTCTGGAATACCTGCTGTATAAAAAGGTTCACTTAGGCAAAGAATACACCTTAGCTGAAATCGAACCGTATGACGGCCCGCTGACCCTTGAAACATCAGCTGGTGAAAAAACGGTTATCGGACATAAGGCGGCTTTTAAAATATTTGTAGACATACTAAAGTGACCCACTGATAAAAGCGTTCTTATGAGCGTTTTTTTTAGTTCCCTGATAAAATATAAGCAGTACACTCTGGAAAGAAGGAAGTTGTGTGGAAAAACTGCATCGTAAACTGGAATGGATCGATCTGTTGAGCCTCATCGGATTGTGCCTTTCTGTCATACTTATTTATTTTGCATGGCAGGATGGCGTGTTCAACTCAAGGGAAGATTTTGTAGCCTACGTTCATGGTTTTGGACGATTGTCAGTAGCTATATTTATCATTCTTCAGATTCTGCAGATTTTCCTGCCGCTTCTTCCCTCAGCTATTACCGTAGCGGCAGGAGTCATTTTATATGGACCATTCATAGGTGTTCTCTATAATTATATCGGCATAAGTATTGGTTCAATTCTGGCGTTTCTCATTGTAAGACGTTACGGTCACTCGGCTCTTGAAAAACTGGTCAGTCAAAACAGGATTCAAAAATACGAAGATAAACTAAAAAACGGCAAGACATTCGAACGCTTTTTTACCACCGTCATATTTCTCCCGTTTGCGCCTGATAATGTGGTCTGTTACCTTGCCGGTCTATCCAATATGTCCGTTTTAAAAGTCTCAGTCATCATCCTTCTGGGCAAACCATTATCAATTGCCTTATACAGTCTTGGATGGACGACCCTTCTGGAACTAATTGGCATTATATAAATAAACTCAAAGAATGATAGAAAGTGCCGGACAGCCTTTTTATCATTTTTTAGATTAACCACTGTCCACATGGTATACTTTATAATAAGTAGAAAGAAAGGATTGTTACTATGAACAGCAGTCAACCGTTAGAAAAACGCATTCCCTATCTCGAAGATAACCGCTACAGTCAGGATGATCTGGGCCTGACCTATACAGCCGCTTCCTCTACGTTCAAGGTCTGGTCCCCTCTTGCTGAACAGGCCTGGGTCAATCTGTACGACTCAGCTGACGCAAACACATCGTCTCGTCAGATCGAGATGTCTTTGGAAGACACAGTCTGGGAACTTACGGTCAATGAGGACCTGAAGGGATTATTTTATACGTATTCATTTATTCACGATGGCGTTGAAACCGAGGCAGCAGATATCTACAGCAGAGCAGTCGGCTTGAACGGAAACAAGTCGGCAGTCATTGATTTAGCAGAAACGGATCCAGAGGGATGGTCAGAAGATCATTTCGAGCGAGTGTCACGAATCACTGATGCCATGATATGGGAAGTTCATGTCGAAGACTTTTCAAGCGATGAATCGGCAACATTTAAAAAAGAACATAGAGGGAAATATCAGGCCTTTACCGATGATCAGGTCCATGTATTTGCTCATCCTAATCAGCCGGCAGGCCTGGCCTATCTGAGCGAGCTGGGAATCAATTATGTGCACCTCCTCCCTGCTTTCGATTATGAAAACGACGAAACTTCTCCTGCATACAACTGGGGATATGACCCGAAGAACTATATGGTCCCTGAAGGCAAATACTCATCTGATCCAGCCGATCCACTCAGTCGAATCAGAGAATTCAAGGAAATGGTCGCCAGTCTTCATAAGAAACGGATCGGTGTGGTCCTGGATGTGGTGTACAACCATACCTTTACATTTGACGATTCCTGGTTCCAGCTGACTGTACCTGACTACTATTATCGTCAGGAATCGGACGGGTCCTTATCTAACGGATCAGGATGCGGGAACGAAACCGCGAGCGAACGAAAAATGATGCGCAAGTACATTATTGATTCTATTGTATACTGGGTCGAAGAATACCATATCGACGGCGTTCGGTTTGATCTCATGGGTCTGCACGATGTTGATACCATAAACAGGCTTAGGCGGACCTTGAATGAGAAAGGACACAGCGATGTCATTATCTACGGGGAACCCTGGAATGCTGGAAGTGTAGCCATTTATGAGCCTAATAAACCTGCTGATAAATACCATATCGGTGATTTCGAGGACGGCATAGCCATATTTAATGATGAATTCCGCGATGCGATCAAAGGCCCTGTATTTGAAGCCGATAAAGGCGGGTTTTTACAAGGAGCCAACGGACACGAAGACAGCGCCTATGCGACGAATGATCTGATTGCCAGTATTCTGGCTAATACTCAGTCCGATGTGGGACGTTTCCGTCTGCCGGATGAAAAGCAGTGGGCACGTAATCCAAGCCAGGTCGTGACCTATGCATCTGCTCACGATAATCTGACTCTCTATGACAAACTGGTGGCATCTACTCTTAAGAAACCTGCTTACGAGCGAAATCTGGATCTTATTCAGATGAACAAACTGAACGCTGCGCTGCTGTATACCTCGCTTGGATGTGTCTTCATGCAGGCGGGTGAGGAGTGGGGTCGGACGAAATACGGCGATGACAACAGTTTCCGTTCATCCATTGACATCAATCTTCTTGACTGGACGCGCACCTATGAGCATATTGACCTTGTCAACTACTATAAAGGCATGATTGCTATCAGAAAGGCGTATGCTCCACTCCGGGATGACACGAATCAGACTGGCGACGCCGTTTTCTTCTCACAGCTGAGAGAAAACCTTCTAGCCTATACGATCCCGAACACTACCGGTGAAGGTGATTGGTCGATGATGGCTGTTGTGGTCAATTCAAGTCAGCAACCCGATCGGGTCGCTCTGAAAAGCAGTTATCCGCTACCTAAAGAATGGACGATCATTGCTAATCGTCATACTGCCGGACTAAGTCCTCTGGGAACAATCACTGGAAATAAACTGATCATCAACCCAAGAGAAGTCCTGATTTTGGTTAGCTGACTCATCAGCTGACACCACCGATAACAAAAAGCCGATGTCTGATAAGACGAGAGTTGTTCTCAACTTATCAGACATCGGCTTTTTTAGTTTTTTCTACTCATCCGTAGATAGGACCCAGTACTTCTGAACCGCTCCCTTTTCACCTCTTACGGGGTCTGTCTCCGGAACGGGTATGTCGTAACACCTCTGTTTTACACGCTCGTAATCGACAGCATCTCCGCGCTGAAGGTCTGGACTTTCACCATTCGGATAAGCGCCGACCACTTGAAAATCATCAGTAGATGTCAGCAGTTTGTCTGCAACCCCAGCTGGGAGAAGCATGACATCTCCGGCCTCTACAGTAAATTCATTCGAATGTGGCCCGCCAAGCTGAACAGTCGCTCTTCCGGATACGCAGCCAAGAACCTCATGTGTGTTTGAATGAAAATGATGAAAATCATATATCCCATTCACCCACCCGTTCGTATAGCCATTTTCAGAAAAAAATGATTTGACTGCTTCACCAGGATTGGAATAATCCTGAATGACTTCCTCCACAGCTTTCGGATAAATGATCACCGGTAAAGGGTGATTAGGAAAAGGAGACTGTTCTGTGAACTACCCACCACTTAAATCCTCCGGATTTTGAAGTGGGGGCTTCCTACGAACTCCATTCTTGTCTGCACAGGTTTCATGCAGACAGAGGAATCGGATATGGGTAGGCTCAAAAGGCAGTCCCTGCCTCATAGGTTTTCTTTTACTTGGCTAACGCCAAGGAATACTCAGTAGGCTTGGTTGTCGCCTATATAGACTTGGTTATCGTCTATATATAAAGTATACCAAATGAGAATGACATTAACCACTTCAAGCTATCGCTTGACCGAAATTCATCTCCCACTTTCACTGGTGCTTCGCACCCATACGCTTAGAAGTGGGAGACTTCTTTCGGAATTACGTTAAATTGACTATTATCAGCACTTTCAGTATTCTTAGATAAAGAAAAAGGTTAATTCAGAAAGGGGATCATCATGGGACTATTTGATTTCTTTAAAGGTAAAAACAAACCTGCATCCAGCAGTGAACCGGCCAGTAATGAAGAAACGGATCAGATTACTGTCAAATATGAAGCCAAAGTAACCGCGCATGAACTAAAAGCGGACGAGGTAACTATAAACGCTGTGGTTGCTAAAATGGTAGAAGAAGATCCGTTCAAGAACTACTATAGCGGCAAGACCCTTGAAGACATGACTGCTTTGAGTAAACGCGTCTACAAGTACGAAAGCATCACTACCGTAAATGTTGATTTTGACGTCAAAGAAAAAGACCGTATTCTGGTCGTGGTGGAAGGCACCCCAATCGGTTTCGTTCCTGAAGAAAAGGCAAAAGCCATTCAGGACTATCAGACCAAGCACCTGCTGACTGCTTTTGTCTACGTGACCGGCGGCCCTTATCTTGAATACGATCGTGAAAGGGAACAAGCTGTAGAAGGCGAGTCGCCTTTGGGCTTGGACATTTTCGCTCAGTTTACATGATGTACGGTGCGAGCCTGCTCATATTCTGATCAGTTTCTGTGCGACCAATAAAAATACCTCCCGATCCAAATAGGCCATTTATAAGGTCTGCTTCGGATCGGGAGGTGTTCATTTTTCTGAATTATTATCTATTTCATTAGTTACTGTAAAGCTTTTCGTCTGAAGACAAGGCCGCCTGTTATGATGAACATGACGGTTATCATAAGCGTGATGATCGCTCCACGAGTGAAGGCCGGATCCGTTGACTGAAGGGTGAGGACTTCAACGTTTCTAGTGGCAAGCTGGAGCGGACTCCATCTTTCGATTACTGGAAAGATACTTCCAATAAATAACACGGCAACTCCTCCGCCAACAGCCAGGAGCGGCGCATAGCTGTTCCTGAACAGGACCCCTGAGAGCATCAAGAGACTGATCATCAGAAGACCGAACAGATAGAGACTCCCTACCGAGATGAACAGGCCCTCACTTGTCCCTTCCGGAAAGTAATAGAGCGTATAAGCCCAGGTGATAAGGAAGCTGATAAGATAAAAGATCGTCCAGCTGATCAGCAGAACGGTCAGCTTAGCGCCGTAAATCGTCAGGCGCGGCAGCCCTTTAGTGACCATGTGAATGAAGGTTCCTTTTTCATATTCCTTTGCCATAACCGGGCTGAACACCAGGACAAAAGCGACTAGTGCGATCTGATTGATATTGGAGAAGAATTGCAGCCATGAATCGATGTGAGTCGGTTCAGCAAGAATGATTGTTATGTTTTCATCCATCAGATTTCCCATCAATTCTGGTAAAAATCGCGCACTCAGCGGACTGAGCAGGCCCACTATCGCAAAAACGATGCCCAGAATGAAGAACTTGTAATTCCGGCTGTTTTCTCTTATTTCTTTCTGAATAAATGCCCCATAGCCTCTCATCTGATCGCCTCCATAAACACTTCTTCCATAGTCGGCTCCTTGCGTTCAACTCTTATTGGTATGACAGATAGAGTATGAAGACAATTCAGAATAATACCCATGGCGTCTGCTGCGGACTCTGATGTCCCTTCAACTTTGACACCTGTCTGCTTGACCGGCAGCAGTTCCGGATGAGTGTCGAGTGCTTCTGCTACTCTTCCAGCTTCTTCTTCAGTTTCCAAAACGACCGTCCATTGATTGGTTTTCACTTCTGCTTTCAATTGTTCCACTGAGCCTTGTTTGACGATTTTCCCGTTGTTTAGTATTGCCACTTTGTCACAAACTGCTTCAACATCTGTAAGAATGTGGGTCGAAAAGATGACCGTCGTCTTCTCCTTCACTTTTTTAAGGACAGTCAACAGCTGCTGCCTCCCGATTGGATCCAGCGCAGACGTCGGTTCATCACAGATCAGCAGGATTGGGTCATTGATAAGTGCCTGTGCTATGCCGAGCCTTTGTTTCATCCCTCTGGAATAGTTTCTAATCCGCTTTTTGTTGTTTTCCAGTCCGACCATTTCAAGGAGTTCACTTATCTTCTTCTTGCTCTCTTTCCTGTCGATACCACTGACATCGGCGCACAATGCCATATATTCCCCGGCAGTCAGGAACGGATAAAACTCGGGTACATCCGGCAGATAACCTACATATTTGTTAGTTTTTGTATCCCCATATGTCACCGGTTCACCATTGATTCTGACCGTTCCTTCGTCTGGTTTAAGCAGACCCAGAGCAATCGTCATCGTTGTCGTTTTCCCTGCACCATTTTTCCCGATAAAGCCGTAAACTGACCCGCTGTCTACTGAAAAAGTGACACCATCAAGCACGTTCTGTGTCCCATATGACTTTTTGAGCTGTTCAATTTCAAGTACGGCCATCAGTCTTCTTTCCTTCCAAAAATCAGATAAATAATCGGGCCGATAATATTAACGAAAACGATCACCAGTGCCCAGATGATCTTGTTTGATTGAGACAGCCGGTCATTTTTGACCAGATGAACAATTGCGGTAACCAGTAAAATAAGCTGCAATATGATTAAAGGCAGCAGAATGGCAAAATAGTCAGTCATTAGTTGCATGAGCTTTCCTCCTTCAAATGCTTTAGTCAGCTTAAGTTTACCCTTTTTTTCACAAAAAATACAGGGACTTCAGATATATATTGACTTTATTTTTCTTATTCATCACACATAATTTACTAGACATAAAGAGATAATAATAAAAAAAGCTTCGGCTACGCCTTCGCCCTTTTGGGATAGTGCGTAGCCATTACTTTTTCAGTTCTGAATTATCGTAGACGATACCGTGAATACTCTTATAGTAAACAGGAACCATCTCATTTCCACATCTTTCACAACTAAATCTAGGTGGATCCATTGGGTCTCCACCATCTAGAACATCAAATTGTTTGACTATATCCTTTGGAATCTCCTCTATCTCTTGACACGTGCGACAGATGTCAAGGACAGTATAAAATTGTAGGTTTATGACAGAATAAAAATGTAGGTTTTTGACAGTCTAATTTAGAAGTCCATTTATATTTTCCCTTTCATACGATATGATTTTCCAGTAATCTTGAAGACTTTAACATGGTGAACCAGGCGATCAAGAATGGCGGCGGCTATTTCAGTATTCTGAAATAGCTCCCCCCATCGAGATAAGATAATATTTGTCGTAATCATTGTTGATTTCTTTTCGTAACGCATCGTTAATAGTTGAAAGAAGAGGTAAGCTTCAACTTTTTG
This sequence comes from Alkalibacterium sp. m-11, assembly GCF_054658155.1. Taxonomy (NCBI): domain Bacteria; kingdom Bacillati; phylum Bacillota; class Bacilli; order Lactobacillales; family Carnobacteriaceae; genus Alkalibacterium; species Alkalibacterium sp. m-11. Next base: position 260 of record NZ_BAAGIR010000052.1, on the reverse strand, counting down.
AATTGGTAAATAACCTATTTCATCAATGATCAAAAGATCATATTTGGCATATCGTTTCAGAACACGATCGACGGTCCCTTTTTCAAAGGCAGAACGAAGACGTAAAAGTAATTCATGACAACTGATAAACAGTGTACGGTAGCCTTGATGACATGCTTCAATGCCTAATGCAATGACAAGGTGTGTTTTCCCTACACCAGGGTTTCCAATGAAAACTAAGTTTTCTTTTTTCTCCATAAAAGCCATATGTTTCAAGTCTA
>NZ_BAAGIR010000051.1:0-14829 GCF_054658155.1 Alkalibacterium sp. m-11 | reverse complement strand
ATGCAAACCAACGGTTAGCTGAGAGAAAGAACAGAAAAGAAATAGCCGTGTAATTTTTAAAAAATAGTCATTTTGAAATTAGACGAGTGTTTCCTTTTTTAAAAAGTTAGTTATGAAATTGGTTCATATATTAAGTTTTCAATCTTTTTTAATTTGTCTTTTAACATATCTTCATTAAGATCCTTCGATTTAAAATCTAAATCATATTTATTACTTAAAATATGTTGATAAAAATCTTTATAACTAGTCTTAAGTCCACATTGAATATCAAATCCATTACCAAACAAAAAACTTACTTTCATTAAATTCTCCTTTCAGATTATTCCATTATTCCTATATCTCCCTTACAACCTCCATATCTAATATCTCTTTCCTTTTCTTCCAGTCAGGCATTAATGTGTACAGCATTTCGTAAAACTTTGAACTATGGTCATTATATTTAAAGTGAATAAGTTCATGAAGGATAACGTATTCGATGCAAGACTTAGGTGCTTTGATTAACTCAATATTCAAGTGAATCGTTTTCTTATCAACCAAAGCTGACCCCCATCTAGTTTTCATCTTACGACTTTGTATGAGCGGCTTGCTTATATCATACTTCTCTATTTTTGGATAAACTTTATTAAATGCTTCTACAAAAATAAGATTCGCACGTGCTTTATACCATTCATCAAGCAATTGCTTCTTCTTTAATAGGTCAGTAGTATCTATCACATATAAATATAAGAATCCCCGGAAATATTTCACTCCTACTTTGGATTTATTCTCTACTTCTTTAACCCTTAATCGATACTGTTTGCCTAGGTACTTATATGATTCACCACTTGTATAATCCCGTTCACTAGCTCTTTCTGGTTGTGCCTGTTCAAATTCTTTCATTTGATTGAGAATCCATGGTGCTTTCTTTTTAACAACTTCTTTTATAAAGTCTAGTGGGACAGAACCTTTAGCTGATATTTTTATCGTACTGTCCGGTTTAACATTTATATTGATATTTTTTACATTCTTGCGTTCAACCTCAAAATTAATTTCTTGATCATTGAAATGAATTTTATGTGCACTCATACCTTCTCACCTTAGTAACGACGTATTGCAATCGTTTTTATTTGATCAATCCACTTGTCAATTTCATCGTAATTTATATCTAGACTTTTTTTGTGTAAAAAATCATGGATAAGATCATCTATCTCTTGTTCGATGCTTTTATGAACTTCAGTATTGTCCTGCCAGTCAACTTTTGTCTTTTCTTTGACAACTAAGTCCACTTCTAAAGCCAAATCCGCCACACTGTAAACTGCATCGGATTCATCAAGTTCTTGAGTTTCTTCAAAAATATTTTTCGTCACGCCGTAAAAGGCTTGGGCATGCTTGTTCTTTTGAATTTTAGAAGGGTAATCGTCTACTGGTGCACCTTCCTGGTATTCTTTTTTCATTTCATTCATGCGTTGCCAGTATTCGGCCTCTGTAATGCGTTTCTCTTTATATGCTTCCAGTGTTTTCTCAATACGTTCTGAGAACGACTGATAATACGCTGGATTTTCGTCATACTTTACATTTATACTTTTAGTTAAACGGGTTCGTATCGCATCTGCTTTAGCACGTTGGGATCCTAAACGGTTCATTTCCTCTTCAAATCGGTCTCGGTCTAAAATATCTACAGGATTGGTTATCTGCATCATATCTTCTGCCGCAATATATTGATCCATGAGTTTCTGCATTTTAGCCTCGTATTCTTTGTGATCAATTGAATCGGAGTAACGCAATTTCACACTTCGCCTTAAATCTTGGAAGAATTTCAAGTGACGTTTATATTTCTCAAGCTCTTCTTGACTCAATGCATCATAGACTTTCTCAGATTCCATCGCAATGGCCATATGCCGACCAAACTGACTTAACGTGTCATAAAACAAATCACGTTTTACCTTATCTTCAAGTAATACTTCATATTCTTCCATGTCATCTTTATTCTTAATGTTTTTGAAGATATCCCATAAGTCTGAATAGTGCTGCCTGATTTTACCTATTACAGCCACTACATCGTATAGTGCCCCTTTAATGTCTTCAGGATCGAAGTTTTCTAAACCAGACCCAGAATACATTTCCATAGCTTCATCGAGCTTTTCAAGTAGTCCACGGTAATCGATTATAATACCGTAGTCTTTACCTTCATAGAGACGATTAACGCGTGCAATGGCCTGAAGTAAACTGTGTTCTTTCAAGACTTTATCAATATAAAGAATAGATGCTCTTGGTGCATCGAACCCTGTCAATAATTTATCCACAACAATTAGAAGATCGATGTCGTCTCCGTTGACAAATTCGTTTTTGATGCCGTCTTCATATTTATCTGCGTCACCGTACTTATCCATCATTCGTTTCCAGAAGTTTTGAATTTTATCTTTTGATTCGGAATCCACATCATCGTGACCTTCACGCTGATCCGGTGGAGAAATGACTACAGCCGCGTTCAATTCATTTAGTTCTTCGAAAGCTTCAAGGTAGCGGACAGCTTCAATTTTGCTATTAGTAGCCAGCATTGCTTTAAATTGGGACCCAGCCGTCTTATAGTTTCTCACGTAGTGGTCATTAATATCCAAAGCAATCATCTGGATTCGCTGATCACTTGATGCAATACGTTCGAACTGACTCCACTTTTGCATCACTTCATTTTTCTGTTCATCACTCAAGTTCCGGGTGATAGTTTCCAGTCGGTAATCTATCGCTTTTCTGTTAACGGTCTGTTCGACCATTCTTCCTTCGTAAAGGAGCGGTAAAATCGCTTTATCTTTTACTCCGTCTGAAATGGTGTACTGATGAATAATTTTGCCAAACTTAACCATCGTATTTTTCTCTTTTTTCATCAAAGGCGTACCTGTAAAACCTAGATAAGAAGCATTTGGAAAGACTTTTTTCATCTTGATATTTAATTCACCGTATTGGGTGCGATGTGATTCATCCACTAAGATGAAAATATCTTTTGACTGAATAGGCTCCTGATTTCTTACTGCTGTATCAAATTTGTTAATCAGTGTAGTCACAACATCCGCATTATTATCATTAATAAGTTCCACAAGATGTTTTCCAGAATTGGCTTTGCTGGCTTTTAACCTTGAGTGGTTAAATGTCTGGTGAATCTGCTTATCAAGTTCCACCCGGTCTGTCACAACGATAACCTTAGGGTTGTAATTCCACAGCTCTGACAGAATGTATTTAGCTAGCATTACCATGGTCAAGGACTTCCCTGATCCTTGGGTATGCCAAATCACGCCAGACTGTCTGTTGCCTTTTTCATCTCTTTTTTCAACCGTGTCTATAATTTCTTTCACGGCAAAAAACTGTTGGTAACGGGCTACTTTCTTTTCATTTTTATCAAAGATGATGAAATATTTAATAAGGTCCAAAAAGCGAGTCGGATGGAAGAGTGACACAAGATTTCTGTCCTGCATAGTGACTAGTCGTTCCGTGACAATTTCTTTCAACGTATTATCCAACCAGTCTTTATCTTCTTCCTTCCACACAGACCAAAATTTCTTCGGCGTATTGACAGTCGCGTATTTCACTTCATTTTTATTGGAGGCCATAACCAGTTGGATGAATTTAAACAACTGGGGAATATACTCTTTTTTCTGATTACGGATCATCTGACTCACTGCTTGATCCGTCGATACTGAAGCTCGTTTACATTCGATAACACCTAGTGGTATCCCATTAATGAACACAAGGATATCTGGACGAACAGTTCCTTCACCATTTTGTCTTTCCACAACGAATTCCTGTGTTACATGATAGACATTATTCTCTGGATGGTCCCAGTCAATATACTGTAGCGTGAAAGACTTTTTAGATCCATCATTTAAGTGTTCCTCATAGCTACGTCCAAGCATAAGAGATTCATAGATTTTTTCATTGGTGCGAACTAGTCCGTCAGTTAAGTCTTCATCCAAATCCCTTATGGCCTGTTCAACCGTTGACTGACTAAAGGCATAGGATTCATTCTTGTACTCAAAATGATTCAACTTCTTTAACTGACTTTCCAGCACATCTAAAAGCAACACATCATATAAACTTTTCCGTCTACGTTCCGCTTCTTCTGGCGATAAATAAGTGTAGCCCAGCTCGGTCAGAACCTGCAGTGCAGGTTCCTGACTGATTGCCATCTCATGACTTTTTGGTGTCTGCATTTCTCCACCTCCATATATGTATAAAAGAGGAAGGCTTACACCTTCACTCTTGTTTTTCCGGTTAACAATTGTTGCATGAGACCTTTTTTCTGTTCTTTTAAAGCGTCAAGCTCGTTTTCCAATAGTTCAATATGAGACTCCGCTGCATTAAGTATTGTAGCAATCGCTAGTTGCTCTTCATATTGAGGGAGATGAATACTAAATGACTTAACTAATTTTGCATTGAGATTACCTTGTGTTCCAGTCTCAATAATACTATTTACTTTAGTCTTGTACTTAACTAGTTGGTAATATAAAAAATCAATATTCACATCATCATTTGGTATCATACTCATTATAGCTTGGTTAGTAGTGACTGGCATCTTATTTATAGAAACAAAACCAATCGAAGCATACATTGAATATAAGATACTATTAGCAGGAACCAACCAAGCACTAGAATTTATTAAACCCTGTTCAGTTATTGTGGTCTCAGCATCTTTTAGTATTTTGCCTTGCCTAGTTATATCATTAACTTTTACAAATGGTATTTCACCACCATAAAATTTTGGATTTGTAGATTTTGGTGTCCCTCCTGATTTCATTTTACTGCATAATTTTTCTAGTTTCATTACCTTCCACTCTTCATTAAATCCAGGCAAGCGAACTTCCCCTGTGAGCAACTTCTGCATTAAACCTATTTTCTGTTCTTTTTTCAAATCGATTAATTGCTGCTTTAATTCTATAGCTTTATCCCAAGTTAATAGTACTTTTGTTATATTATTTTGTTCTTCTATTGATGGTAAAGGTATTGATAAATCTTCCAACATGGAACTATATATATGAACAACTGAATTACCTTGACCTAACTGTGATAATCGTTTTCTAAGATTGCCAAAATTTAATAGGTATGAAAGAAATAAGCTATTTAGATTGTGTTTAAGCTTAATTATTATTATATCCCCACCAGCATACAGTTCTTCTTCATCTAAATATGCAACTGCTTTTCCAATCTCTTCTGCTGTTTCTCCCGATCCAGTTAATAATACGTTATTAGTCTTTACTAACTTACTTTTCGATGCTGTTTTACTATCAATGTAAGTGGAGACATTTTTGATATAAAAATGGTGTTTAGTATAAATATCACCATAAATTATAGCTTTCTTCCCTTTACTTGTGATATCTTTTTTAGCAATTCCTTTTCCTTTTTCAAAATAAGCTAATTCGTTCAGCTTCACAAGCGGCCAATCTTTTGGGTATAGGTGTTTAAGTTCTTCTTCATAAAACATCAGATCACCTACAATCCTAACTCTTCGAGATATGCTTCCATTTGTTTCTCAACTTCTGCAATTTCTGATTTTATTTCTTGTATGTTCTGTTTAACTTCTGTCATATCCACTGGTTCTTCTTCTTCAAAGGTATCTACGTATCTAGGGATATTTAAGTTGTAATCATTTTCTTTAATCTCGTCTCGCGAAGCAACATAAGAGTATTTATCAATTGTGTCGAACTTATCATACGTATCTACGATTCGCTGAATGTCTTCTTCACGTAATTTATTCTGGTTCTTCCCTTTTTCAAAATACTCATCGGCGGATGCGTCTATAAACAGCACATCATCACGATTTCTATTCTTTTTGAAAACGAGGACAACTGCAGGAATACTCACACCGAAGAAAAGGTTACTTGGTACGCCAATTACTGCATCCAGCAAGTTCATTTCAATCATTTCTTTACGTATCTTTCCTTCACTTGACCCTCTAAATAAGACGCCATGTGGTAAGATTGTAGCCATCGTGCCGTCTTCTGCTAATGAATGCAGCATGTGCTGAACAAAGGCATAATCTCCTTTAGTGGTTGGCGGTACACCCCAATCGAATCGGTGATACGGGTCGAGTGACGCTTCCATCTTAAACTTTTTCCCATTTGTACCGTCTGAAAAACCTTCTGCCCATTTATCAAGTGAAAATGGCGGATTCGCTACGATACGTTGAAACTTCATAAGCTTGTCCTCTTCCAAGTGAAGTGGGTTGGATAAGGTATCGCCCCACTCTAACTTCGCATCGTCAATCCCATGCAGGTACATGTTCATGATAGCAAGCGAATGAGTTTGACCGTTTCGCTCTTGCCCATAAATTTGAACCTTTTTGTTAGGTACTTGGTTAGCTACTTTAATCAACAATGAGCCAGAGCCACACGTCGGATCATAAATACGATCATTCTCTTGCGGTTGAACAAGAAGTGCTAGCAGTTCAGACAGCATAGACGGCGTAAAAAACTCTCCGCCTTTCTTCCCAGCATCCGACGCAAACTGTTCGATCATATACTGATAAGAATCTCCAATAACATCTTCGCGTCCAACTACAGACGGTCTCAAAGTCAATGTATTAAAGTCTTCAAGTAAGGTACGAAGCGTTGCATTTCTTTCTTTCGTCTTACCCAATACTGTCTCAGAGTTAAAGTCGATGTTACGGAAAACGCCTCGCAATTTGCCTGTGTTTTCATTTTCGATCTTCTCTAAAGCTTTGTTGATGATTTCTCCTATTGCTGGATCATTGCGTTTGCTATAGAGATAATCGAATGTTGCATCTTCTTCTAGTACAAAACGTTCTCTGGAGAGTGCCCGCTCGATTCGTCTTTCATCACCATCATAACGTTCCGTATATTCTTCCAAATGCTCTTTATATGTATCGCTGATGTATTTAATAAATAGCATGGTTAGAATATAGTCCTTATAAATACTCGAGTCTATCTTCCCTCTAAACGTATCCGCCGCTTGCCATAGTACGTTGTTGATTTGCTGTTGTGTTACTGTCTCAGTCATCTGTTTTCCTCCTGTTAGTCAGCCATTATCTCTGCTGTCGCAGCAGCTAGCTGTTTTTCTTTTTCTTTGATTAACTTTTTATAGAGCACTTTTTCCTCTTGATGCAGTTGCGTTAAGTCAACGATTCTTTGCTGTTTTTCAACAGGCAGCTCTTTTATCTCTAATGTTCCCAGCACTTTTTTACTCGTGCTCGTTACTCGTGTTCCAGATTGTACTTTACGCAATTCTCGTTTCGTCTCTTCGCTGTTTAAATACCAAGCAACGTACTCTGGAAGGTAACGTTTATCAATAATTTTGATTTGGACAAAATATGAAGGAATTAGTAAGCCTTCCTGCTCTTCACTTACAAAAACCGCCGTATTGGGATCGGTAAGCCGCATAAGAATATCGCCCTTCTCAGAAAAGTACCTTTGCGGTAAACTTTCAGTACTAGGAAAAGTTTCGAATGGAATAGAATTAAAGTATCCATCCTCCTCAACGTTTTTCACCGAAATAACAGAATATCGCTGTTTAGTGTTTACATCGACGTCTGCCTTTTTTCGATTTAATGCTATTCCCAATTTTATATCCCCAATTTCATCTAACTTCATTTCACACCTCGAGTCTAATGGTTTGTTTTTTTGTTATATACAAGATAAAACAAAATAAAATAATTTGCAAGTACTTTCTCTTATTTTTACCCTTTACATAATCACAGTAATTACAAAAATCATGCTCGACATTAAATTATTACCTGTTCATCCTTACAAATTAAAAATTATTTAAAATAGTCAACTATCTATATTAATCCAAATTGAACAGTATTACTTAAACAATAGTTCTCTCATATATTAATTTTCTCTACTTCCTAAATAATGACTTATAGTTTTGATTCAACAAAACAGGACTTCAGCAATAACGATAAAAATGCCCGTCCCTAAATGGAACGGACACTTATTCATACCTTTCTAACTTTCTTTATTCCGCACTGATCAATTCAAGTGGTGCGCCGATTTCATCATCAATCGTTCCACCTGAGAAGTAGTCGTAGACAGTATCTACAGCGATTTTTCCCATTTCGTATGGCTGCTGTGCAATTGTTGCATCCAGGCGACCCGCTTCGATTTCTGCTAACGCATCATCATTTCCATCGAAGCCGACGACTACGACATCATTCATACCCGCAGCTTCTAGTGCTTCCAGTGCGCCGATAGCCATTTCATCATTTTGAGCGAAAACTGCTTCGATTCCTGAATTAGACTGAATAATGTTTTCCATAACAGTCAGTCCTTCAGATCGACTGAAGTTTGCTGACTGGCTTTCCACAACGTTCAGACGGTCATTAGCGACATTCATGAATCCTTCTCCACGTTCGTTTGTTGCAGATGCACCCGGGACTCCTTCCAGCTGAACGACATCAGCATCTTCACCAACAAGATCAATAATAAATTCAGCTGCCATTTCGCCACCTTCAACGTTATCTGAAGCGATAAATGTCAGGACATCTCCCCCTTCGCTGGAACGGTCGATTGTGATGACTGGAATCCCAGCGGAGTTCGCTGACTCAATGGCTGGTGTAATCGCATCAGAGTCTACAGGGTTGATCAGTAAAATATCCACACCTTGCTGAATGAGGTCATCGATGCCGTTAATTTGAGTAGCTGTATCATCCTGGGCGTCTACAGAACGGACAGTTGAACCGTTCTCTTCTGCTGCCTCGACGACACCACGCTGCAAGTCTCCAAAGAAAGGATTGTTCAAGGTTGAGATAGACAGACCAATCGTAATGTCTTCCGCTGCCATTTCTTCTACTTCTCCGTTACCTCCTGCCTGATCGCCTTCAAGTGTAGCTGCTCCACATGCGCTTAGTGCCAGAACTGCTGAGAGTGAGAGTAAACCGATAAGTTTTTTCATTGTAATTCCTCCATTTTTTATATTCTTATTTTTTTCTATCCAATAATACCGCAATGATGATGACGATCCCTCGAACCACTTGCTGATAAAAACTTGAAACCCCCAGCAAGTTCAATCCGTTGTTCAATGTTCCGATAATCAGTGCACCAATCAGTGTCCCGACGATCCGTCCTTTTCCACCTGCCAGACTTGTTCCGCCAATAACGACTGCCGCAATAGCATCCAGTTCATAAGCTGTACCTGCCGTTGGTTGAGCTGAATTCAGACGTGAAGTCAGAATCAGTCCAGCCAAGGCTGACATCATTCCTGAAATAGCATAGACCATAGTTTTCACACGATCAGATTTAATCCCGGCAATGTAAGCCGCCTGCTCGTTTCCACCGATAGCAAATGTCTTACGGCCGAATGTCATCTTGTGAAGAATGACGAAGAGAATAATGAAGGCAGCCGTTGTGATGATGACAGGGAAAGGAATGCCGAACAGGTAGCCTCTACCGAAAAACTGGAAGGCAAATCCGCCGCCAAACCCTGTAATCGGGTTTCCTTCTGTGTAAACGAGAGTCAATCCTCTATATATAGTCATTGTTTCCAGCGTTCCAATAAATGGGGCCACATTTCCTTTAGTAATGAGCAGCCCATTGATCATACCCAAGAAAGCTCCGATAAGCAGTCCCGCTACTATCGCGAGAACTGGTGGGACACCGATAGCAATGATCCCGGCTGTCAGTGCACTGGACAAAGCCAAAGTCGACCCAACTGATAAGTCGATTCCTCCAGTAATAATGACGAATGTCATACCAAAGGCAATCAGTGCATTGACCGATACCTGTCTGAGTAAGTTCAGCAGGTTTGTCGGCCTGATAAAGTTGACATTCAGTACCGTTACAATAAGCATGAGTACGATCAGCGCAATCAGCGGGCCCAGTTTCCGATACAAGTCACTCCGTCTTTCTTTTTTTCTTGTTACTGCTGCATTTTTAGTTTCCATTATTTTCCTCCTGTAGCCAGAGTCATGATGCGTTCTTCGGATAATTCCTCACGCTTCAGTTCTCCTGAAATAGTTCCTTCATGGACGACTAGTACGCGATTGCTGACGCCGATTACTTCCGGCAGATCGCTTGAAACCATAATAATTCCGACACCGCGTTCCGCCAGTTCTTTCATTAAGTTATAGATTTCACGTTTGGCTCCGACGTCTACACCTCTAGTCGGTTCATCAAGTATCAGTACACGTGAACCGGCTCCGATCCATTTAGCCAGAACCACTTTCTGCTGATTCCCTCCGGATAGTGCACCTACTGGCAGTTCCATATGAGTAGTTTTGACGGTCAATCTCTTAATCAGCAGGTCGACAAACTCTTCTTCTTCCTTTTTATTGATCCAGCCTGCCTTCGAGAATTCCTCGAAGGCTGTCATACTGATATTATCTCTAACTGAGAAATCAAGAATCAGCCCCTCAGACTTCCTGTCTTCTGTCAGGAATCCTATGCCTCTCTTAACCGCATCATTTGGTGTGCTGATGTCGATTTTCTCACCATCAAGATAAATATCTCCGCTGTCAATTTTGTCTATTCCAAAAATCCCTCTCATTATTTCTGTCCGTCCGGCACCCATCAGTCCGGAAAAACCAAGTATTTCTCCGGAATGTAAGGTAAAGGAGATGTCCTCGTAATATGGGAGGTGAGTTAAGTTGCGCACTTCAAGTACCGCTTCTCCTTGACTATTATCCATTTCAGGATAATAGTCTTCCAGATCCCGACCAACCATGTGTCTGACGATTTCGTCATAGCTGGTGTCCTTTGTAGCTTTCGTACTAATAGATACCCCGTCTCTCATGACCGTTACGCGATCACTTATTTCAAAAATCTCCTCCATACGGTGCGAGATGTAGACTAGAGCCACGCCCTTCTTCTGAAGCTGTCTGATGATTTTGAACAGCTTACTGATCTCTCTGTCAGTCAGTGCGGCTGTCGGTTCGTCCATGATGATCACTTCTGCATCGTTCAAAAGCGTCTTGGCGATTTCTATCAGTTGCTGCTGTCCGACACTTAGCGTTTTCATCGTTCGGTCAAAAGAAATATCGATTCCAAGTTCATTAAAAATCGACTTCGCTTTCTTTTCCATTTCTTTTGTCTGGACCCAGCCTAGTTTATTCTTAATTTCTTTACCCATAAACATGTTCTCAAGTACAGTCATATCCGGCCAGGTGATCATTTCCTGGTGGATAAAACTTACACCATTTTCTTCCGCTTCTTTCGGGTTGGCGTAAACTTTTTCTTCATCATTAATAAGCACTTCTCCACTATCTTTTTTATGCAGACCAGTCAGAATGTTCATGAGAGTCGATTTACCTGCACCATTTTCTCCCATTAAGGCATGAACTTCTCCCGAACGAAGGCTGAAGTCTACTCCTTTGAGTACCTTGTTCTCACCGAACGCTTTTGTGATCCCTTTCATTTCTACTTGCATGATAATTCCCTCCTAAAAAAGTACGCCTGCCTGTAAAATCACGTTTGCGTAAGGGGTGATCTCTCCTGTCCTGATAATCGCTTTTGCCTGGGCTGACCGCTTCTTAAACGCTTCGTGTGTCAAATAAGAAGTCCCTGCTCCTTCCTTCTCCATCCTGCTTATGATTTGCTCGCGGATAGCCTGGTTCTTTTCCCTGATTTCTTCAGCAAGTATAATGTGTTCAACTTTCATATCGTTTACGACTGCATCCATCACATCCATAAATCCAGGTGTCCCCATCGTCAATGCGAGGTCGATTTTTTTGACCCCCTCCGGTATCGGCAGGCCGCAGTCCGCAATGATTAGTTCATCCGTGTGTCCTAAATCAGCCAGCACTTTACTGATTTCGCTATTTAATATTCCATTTTTTTTCAAAATCCTCATGCTCCTTCATCTGTTCTAATGTTGGTGCTCCTGTCTGAGCGCCCGCTTTCTGAATCGACAGCCCAGCTGCTATATTCCCGAATCGGATGCTGTCATGAAGGGTCAATCCGGATGCATAAGCAAAGGCAAATGCTCCGTTGAAGGTGTCCCCTGCTCCTGTGGTATCTACAACCTGTTCTACTTTTATCGATGGAATGCGTTGAATCCCCTGTCCATCATGATAAACCGCTCCACTGCTACCCAAGGTAACAATCAATTTATTCGGATACTTTGCGAGCACAGTTTCAATATCTTCTCCCGGAAAGAGGACTGAACATTCGGTTTCGTTAGGGGTCAGGAACGTGACCTTGTCAATAAGTGACGAATGTAATTCCCGGGCCGGAGCAGGATTAAGAAGCAAAGGAATTCCTGTCTCGTTGCATCGTCTGATCAGATGTTCGACGGTATCGACTGGCGTTTCGTTTTGAACCAGCACCAGATCACTATTCTGAAAGACTTTTTCATCTTCAACGACTCGGTCGAGCATCTCTGGCATATAGACCCCGTTTGCACCTGGAACATATATGATTGAATTATCTCCATCAACAAGCGTTATGAAAGCTGACCCTGAGGAATGTGTACCCCGTTCCACATTGTTTACATTTATGCCATTTTCTTCAAGGTTCTTAAGTAATTCGCTTCCAAATGGGTCTGTGCCAACTGCTCCCAGCATAGTCGTTTCAGCACCTAAGCGGGCACTTGCCACAGCCTGATTGGCACCTTTCCCGCCAAAGCTGGTACTGAACGCTTTTCCCTCTACTGTCTCTCCCATGACCGGACGTTTCTCTGTCTCTACTACAAAATCAGTTGATATACTACCTATTACTGTTATCTTTGCCATACAATCTATCTCCTTCTATCTTAATGAATCTCTTCTGACCAGTTCAGGCTTCAATCTCACTTTCTTATCGATGATTACTTTTTTCTCAATCAGATTGACGAGCATTTCAGCTCCTTTAAAGCCCACTTCATATGCCGGCTGAGCTATGGTGGTCAGCCCGGGATACATCAGTCTGCTGAAAAGCATGTCATCATAACCGATGATCTGAATATCTTCCGGTATCCTGTATTTTCGTTTGATAGCTTCTTTCATTACTGCCAGAGCAAACACATCATTACTCGCAATGACACTGTCGAAAGACTTCAATGTATTAAAGAGCTTCTGCGCTGTTTCTTCTGCCTTGTCCACTTGAAAGGTTTCTGTTTCAAATACTCTGTAACTCGCCCCTGCAGCGTTTAGAACTGACAAGGTACCGGACAGACGGTCGTTAGCTCCTGAAACATGTCTTGGGCCAGCCATGACGATAATATTTTCCCCTCCTGATTCGAGGACAGCTTGACCTGCCAGCTTCCCGCCAAGTCGATCATCCGTTGAAATGGAGTAGTTTTCTTCCTCCAATGCTCTGTCAAGAAGGACATATGGGACACGGTTGTTGTTCTTTCTTTTTCCTGATGCAGCGGACAGTACGCCACTGATATTATATTGAGAGAAGAATTTGACATACATGTCTTCTTTATCTGCGTTGTCTTCCACATTTCCTAATATGACCATATAGCCATTCTGCTGTGCATAGTCTTCTACCCCTTTTGCCAGCAGTGGAAAGTACGGGTTAGAGATGTCGGGCAATAGCAGACCGATCATCTTGGAGCTTTTCTGATAAAGTGAACGCGCCACCTCATTAGGATAGTACCCCAATACTTTGATCGCTTCTTCCACTTTTCTTCTGGATTCTTTACCTACGTATCCGCTGTCATTTAAAGTTCTAGAGACTGTTGCAACGGAGACGCCTGCATATTCTGCTACTTGTTTGATCGTTACCATTTTCTCACCCTCAATCTGTAACCGATTACACATTTAGTTTAACATCTCATCTTGTTTTGTCAATAGAAAACGCTTTTCTTTTTATTTTTTCTTGTGCTTGACTATTCAGCATGCTGTTTCCTAGTCTATAAAAATGTGAATCGATATAAATTAATATGATTCCCAATTAATGCCGGCTGTCTGTTATACTGAAACACATATCATACTTAGGAGGACTACTATTGCGATTTTTACAAGGATTTCCATTAAGAAGAACGAAAATAAGCGATCAGATTCTGATGTGGCTGGTCTCACCTATTATTTTCCCTTTCATTATCTCCATTTTGTTCGGTCTTGTTTTCGGTTTAATGAACGCTCATCTGTCACAGGAGGACCTGCTTCAGTCATTCGTGCAGCTGGAAGGGGTCATGACCTTCATTGCTTTTGCAGGAGGTCTCGTCCTGTCGGTCATCATTATTTATGCGAAGAAAATCCCACTGATGAACAGGAAACGCCTGTCCCGAAGTGAATGGACAATCCTTCCTGGTCTTACTGGTGAAGACTGGAAGTTTCTTGCCTGGTATGTTCCGGTTGGATATGTATTGTTCAATATTGGTGGATCAGTTCTCGAGTACATTGTTGGAGACGGTCAGCTTATCAATCAGGAAGCGATTGAAGCGATGGCAACTGACACACCGACATGGATGCTGTTCATAACTATAGTGATTGCCGCTCCACTAGTTGAGGAATGGCTCTTCCGAGGAATTATCTTTTTCCGCAAAGAACACAATGACGTCAGCTGGTTGACTCTGATCATTACGTCTGTATTGTTCGGACTTGTCCATGTTCCCACATCAATAGTGGCTGTATATACTTATGTCGGTATGGGTCTGCTGTTCGGCTATGCAGCTAAGCGAACCTGTTCAGTCGAAGCCGCTATTTTCTTCCACTTTATCAATAACCTTATCGGCTTTCTTGTCCTGATCACACTTTAATATAAATACGGTTTTCAAGACATGTAAAAGACAGCTCTTCTTTTAAGAGACTGCTGAAAAACCCCTATTCTACCTATGATTTCAATAGATAGAATAGTGGGTTTTTAGTATAATGTATGTAAGCGTTACGAAAATGAAGGAGTGTTGAGAATGTTGTCTTCACAAGAACAGCTACTATTAAGTCCTCATATGGATTTATATGATAAATTAATTCCAAAAGACCAT
>NZ_BAAGIR010000050.1:0-15218 GCF_054658155.1 Alkalibacterium sp. m-11 | reverse complement strand
TTTCTGATATAATTTGATTCATAAGAAGACCTCTTTCTCTAGCGTTGTCGTTATCTCTAGATTAAGGGTCTTCTTTCTTTTTGTCTAGGTCGAATTTCCCCTCTTCCGACATTAATTTTACACATAGATATCCTGTAAACTTTTATGAGGAGATTTGTCTGACTATCAGTCATGCGAGCACTTTAAAAATAAGAAACTGCACGAACAGTTTAAAAATCACTCTCGCAGCACTTTTGATCATCCTGATTGGAGGAGTTCTTCTTTCTTTGCCAATAAGTCATCAATCTGGACAAGAAGGGTCTGTTTTCGATCGTTTTTTACATCTGCTTCACTTGTGTCGATCAACAGCTTTTGATACATTGGGAGAAGAGTTGACGCATTGTTATACAGAAGTTCTAAGGATAGATAAAAAGCAGGACAATCTGGATGCATGTAAGATCTTTCTTCCGGAAGCTGAACCTGAAGATTGATCCGACTGTCGAGCTTAAGGAGGACAAGCACTACTTAGGTATCGTCCAAAAGGATTATTTTGACAGATTTGCAGAAGAAACCTCTTTAGGCTATGATTTAAGACTTGACGATTAGATGACAATTCCCGGTAATTGTACACATTCAGACGCATTAGTGTTAAAATTAGTGTGATTTGCATGCTAACAAGATCCGAATGCCATCAAGTCATGAAATTGGATCCGTGGCAGATCATTAAAGGATCCAGGCGTTAACGAGAGGACAATCGATTATAATGAATGTAAAAAAACTTAAAAAGTATTTTCCAAACGCAACAATAAAAGAGAATGAACCTTTATCTAAATATACTTATACTAAAACAGGTGGACCGGCAGATGCACTGATCTTTCCGAAAACGAAAGAAGAAGTTCAGGCATTGGTTAAATGGTTATATGAGCAGAGCTGGCCAGTCACTATTCTTGGGAATGCCAGCAACCTTATTGTGAAAGATGGGGGAATCCGTGGGGCTGTCATCATTCTGACGGACATGAACCAGATCATAGTAAAAGAGAACAGCATTAGAGTACTAACGGGTGCACCTCTTATCGAAGTCAGTAAACGGGCGTATCAGTCCAGTCTTACCGGACTTGAGTTCGCCTGTGGAATCCCGGGAAGCATTGGTGGGGCAGTATACATGAATGCTGGAGCTTACGGCGGGGAAGTGAGAGAAGTGATCCGTAAAGTCACGGTCCTTACCCGTGACGGCGAAATTTTCGAACGGACGAATGACGAAATGGAATTTTCTTATCGTCACAGCAAGCTTCAGGAGACAGATGAAATCGCGCTGGAAGTCGTATTTGAGCTGACAGAAGGCGATCCTGAAGCGATCAAAGAGAAGATGGATGAGCTGACCTATCTCAGAACATCCAAACAGCCGCTCGAATACCCATCCTGCGGGTCTGTCTTCAAGCGTCCTACAGGCTACTTCACAGGTAAACTGATTCAGGATGCCGGCCTTCAGGGACTGAAATGGGGAGGCGCACAAGTATCCACTAAACATGCCGGATTTATTGTCAATATTGACAATGCGACAGCCACGGATTATATTGAGCTGATCGAACACATTAAGGAAGTCATTCTGGATAAATATGGCGTCCAGCTGGAAACAGAAGTGAAAATAATTGGCGAAGACCATCCTGCTGTTATCGGGAGCAATGACACATTGATAAAAAAAGCGACTAGCAGTTTCAAGGCTAAACTTGAAACGATCATGCCTTTGACAGAAGAAAATTAAATGAAAGAGCAGCTGGTGACCACAAAGCGGTGAGACGTCGTTAACAGGTTGCAGGCTGCTCTTTAACATTGGACAGAAGGAGGGAAATCAGATGAAAATTGGTGTTATCGGACTAGGAACTATTGCCCAGAAAGCTTATCTCCCACTCTATACGACTCGTTTTGCCGAGCATGAGTGGCACTTTTCTACACGCAGTCAGGATAAGCTGCAGGAACTGGGGAGACAGTACGGCTTATCTCCTGAGCAGCTGCATACATCCTGGAGAGACTTGACGGAGATAGTGGATGCCGTGTGCATACATACCCCGACTCATACGCACTATGAGATGGTCTCTTATTTTCTGGATCATTCGATACCAGTGCTGATCGACAAGCCACTGACAGAAGAACTGGATAAGACTAAAGAGCTGATGAATCTGGCTGAAGAGAAACAGGTACCGTTAATGATCGGATTTAATCGCCGCTTTGCACCCAATGTAAGGGAACTGGCTGATGTTAAAGATGGAAATATGCTGATCGTTCAGAAGAATCAGTCTGATGCCACAGACTTTCCGGTCAGATACCGTATCTTCGATATGATGATTCATCCAATTGATACAGCGGTCTTTTTGTTAAATGACCAGCATATCGACGTAGTAGATTCTGAAGTTGTCGAAGAAGGAGGCCAGTTCAAGCGTGCGTGTGTCATGCTTAGAACGAAACAGATGACTGTACTGGTTTCTATAAATAATGAATCAGGAGCTAAAAGAGAGACACTTGAACTTCAAAGTGCTTCAGGAACATACACAGTTGAAGACCTCACGGATTTATCGATTTACACTAAAGAAGGAAGGCTCACTCAAATTACCGGCGACTGGACTGGCACACTGGTAAAAAGAGGCTTTGAACCAATGATCCAGTCATTTCTGGAAACTCTGGAGAAGAAGGGAGCTGTTCCTGTATCGCTTGACTCCGCACTGGTCAGCCATTTCATATGCGAGTCAATCTGCTTGAAGTATGAAAAGGAACAGTGGTAATACCTTAAGTTCCGTCGTATGCGCAGCAATATTGAAATGACAAAAAAGAATCGCTGCAGTTGGCTTATTTTCCACTTGATTCTCCGCCAGATAAAATGAATGACCGATGGCATCACTTTTTAAACATATTTAGTGACTATTATAAGAAAAACAACTGAATAAATATTGCTTTTCACCCCTTAATCGCTATAATTATAAAGGTTAATTAAATCGGTTATAAAGGGGTGTTTTTTGTTGACTGAAGAGATAATTGTTTCCTTCGATCAGGTAGAAAAAAATATGATAAAGAGAGTGTCTTAAAGACCATTTCGTTTGAATTGGAGAAAGGAAAATTTTATACCTTGCTCGGTCCTTCAGGATGTGGAAAGTCGACAATATTGAATCTGATCGCCGGATTTACATCACCTACTGAAGGATACATTCGAATTAATGGAGAAGAAACAAAAAACACACCTCCAAATAAAAGAAAAGTCAATACAGTTTTTCAGGACTATGCCTTGTTCCCCCACATGAATGTTTTCGATAATGTGGCTTTTGGGTTGAAAATGAAAAAATTGAACAAACAGGACATCAGTGAGAAGGTCAGTGACGTGCTCAAACTCGTCAGACTGGCTGGCTTTGAAGAACGGGGAATAGCTGAGATGTCCGGTGGGCAGAAACAGCGAGTAGCGATTGCCCGGGCTCTTGTAAACGAACCGGACATGCTGCTGCTGGATGAGCCGTTATCCGCATTGGATTTGAAACTGCGTACAGATATGCAGTATGAACTGCGTGAACTTCAGCGGCGTCTTGGAATTACTTTTCTTTTTGTTACTCATGATCAGGAAGAAGCTCTGGCGATGAGTGATGAAATCATGGTTATGAAAGAAGGCGAAATCATCCAGACTGGTACGCCAAATGATATTTACGATGAGCCGATCAACCGATATGTGGCTGACTTTATCGGGGAAAGCAATATTGTAGAAGGCCGTATGGTTGAGGATTATGTTGTGTCATTTGCCGGCAAACGTTTCGCGTGTGTTGACGGAGGCATGACATCTAATGAGAAAGTTGATGTTGTGATTCGTCCGGAAGATCTGGTAGTAAGTCAGGCTGATGAAGGAGATCTGCAGATCAGTGTTCAAAGTCAGTTGTTCAGAGGGGTCCATTATGAGATCGTTGGACTGGATGATAAAGGAAACAGCTGGATGGTCCACTCCACGAAGAAGACAGAAATCGGCAAACGAGTCGGTCTTCAATTTGATCCACAAGATATCCACATCATGCGTATAAATGAAACGGAAGAAGCTTTCGATGAGCGGATCGAGCAGTTTTCCGGATTATCCTCGACATCAGAGGTGAGAGGAGAAGGGGCGAATGACTAGACAGCGCAAACTTCTTTCGATCCCTTATTACCTGTGGATCGTTTTATTCGTCGTTTTCCCCGTTCTGTTACTGCTTGTACAGTCATTCCGGGGGCTTGACGGATCATTTACACTGACGAACATACAAACTTATTTTACGTCCCAAGTCTATCTGACGATGACGATGCAGTCGTTTTTATATGCTTTCCTGATTACCGTACTCACACTGGCGATCAGTTATCCGGCTGCTTACTTCCTGACGCAGACTAAGCACAAACAATTATGGCTGCTGATCCTGATTTTGCCGACGTGGATGAATATCTTGCTGAAAGCTTACGCCTTTATCGGCATTCTCAGTCAGACAGGATTTGTGAATCAGCTCCTGGAAACTATAGGTATTGGAGCGCAGCCGCTGCTCTTTACTAGACTCAGTTTTCTGATCGTGGCTACTTACATCGAAATTCCGTTCATGCTTCTTCCGGTCTTCAATGCCATTGACGAAATCGATGGTTCTTGCCAGCCGGGATCTGGGGGCCAATGAGTGGCAGACGTTTAGATCTGTGATTTTTCCGATATCTCTGTCTGGTGTGAGAAGTGGGATCCAGGCCGTATTCATTCCTTCCTTGTCTCTTTTCATGCTGACTAGACTAATCGCGGGGAACCGTGTCATTACTCTGGGTACAGCAATCGAACAGAACTTTCTGGTTACACAGAACTGGGGAATGGGATCAACGATGGGCATTATCCTGATTCTGATCATGTTTGCGGTTATGTTCGTGACACGAAAACGAAGAAAGGGAGTGCCGAGAAGATGACCAAGAATAAAAACTGGGCAAAGCTTTATTTATTCGTTGTATTCATTCTGCTATATACACCCATTGTCTATTTAATATACTATTCCTTTAATGAAGCGGGAACGATGAACCAGTTCAGCGGATTTACACTGGAACACTATGCAGCATTGGCAGAAGACTCAAGACTGCTGATTATTGCACTGGACACGATCAGAGTGGCTCTCTTGTCAGCTCTTATTGCAACAGTGATCGGGACATCTGGTGCTATTGGTATCTACTTTTCCAGAAGACGTCAGACTCAAAACGTGCTTCTGAGTCTGAATAATATTCTTCTGGTTTCACCTGATGTAATTATAGGAGCAAGTTTCCTGCTGCTCTTTACTTTAGTAGGGTTTCAGCTGGGTTTTTACTCCGTACTCCTTTCTCATATTGCCTTCAGTATTCCTATCGTCGTTCTGATGGTCCTTCCTAGGTTGGAAGAAATGAACGAAAACATGATTACGGCTGCCAGAGACCTTGGAGCCAATCATTTCCAGGTCCTCAAGGAGATTATTCTTCCGAGCATTACGCCTGGGATATTGGCCGGTTACTTTATGGCGTTTACCTACTCGATTGATGATTTTGCGGTGACCTTTTTTGTAACAGGGAACGGCTTTGCGACATTGTCTGTAGAAATTTATTCCAGGGCACGCCAAGGTGTCAGTCTGGAAATTAACGCGTTAAGTACGATCCTCTTCCTTGTTGCATTCAGCCTTGTTGCCGGATACTATTTCATCCAGAAACAGCGTACACGACAGAAACTGGCCCACACGGATCCGACAAATCATGAAAAGGCGGTGACACCATAATGAAAAAACTGATTAATTTGTCACTGGTTATTATTGGACTCACAACAGCTGCTTTCATGGGAGGACGTTACATCGATCAGGCTCAGGGCACAAGTGGTGCTGATGTTTTCCACTTGTACAACTGGGGGGATTATATCGATTCCGATCTGATCGAGCAGTTTGAAGAAGAGACTGGGTACCGCGTTGTCTACGAAACGTTCGACTCTAATGAAGCCATGTACACTAAGGTACAGCAGGGCGGGACGAGGTATGACCTGGCGATTCCAAGTGAATACATGATCGAGCGGATGATTGAAGAAAACTTAGTCATGGAACTTGACCATTCTAGAATCAAGGGCCTGGAACACATCGATCCTGATTTTCTCGATCTGAACTTTGATCCGGGGAACCGTTACTCCATTCCTTATTTCTGGGGAACACTCGGAATAGCCTACAACGAAGACCTGCTGGAAGGTTTTGAACCGGAAAGCTGGGAAGACCTGTACCGTCCTGAATTGGCAGACAGTATCCTGATGATTGACGGGGCCCGGGAAGTTATAGGAATAGGCCTTCAGACTTTAGGCTATTCACTCAATTCAAGAGACTCATCCGAACTTCAGCAAGCAGCCGACCAGCTGACTGAACTCTCACCAAATATCAAGGCACTGGTGGCTGACGAAATTAAGATGTATATGATCCAGGAAGAGGCTGCGATTGCGGTCACTTATTCTGGAGAAGCTGCAGATATGATGTGGGAGAACGAATCCATCGTCTATATTCTACCCGAAGAAGGATCGAATCTCTGGTTCGACAATATGGTGATTCCACACACTGTACAGAATGAAGAAGCGGCGTATGCTTTCATCAACTTCATGCTCACCCCTGAAATAGCTGCCCAGAACGCAGACTATATCGGTTACAGCACACCAAACCAGACGGCAATGGACTACCTGCCTGAAGAAACAGTTGAAGACGAGCAGTTCTATCCGAGCCAGGATATGATGGACAATCTAGAAGTATATGAAGACCTCGGTCTGGAATACACCGGTATCTACAATGACCTGTTTCTGGAGTTTAAAATGATTAAATAAAGTTAGTTTAAGAAGTAGGACTTAATCATCAAGTCTTACTTTTTTTCTATGCTATAATTTAGTTACATATATACGAAGGAGAGAGACGGATGAACTTAAAGAAGATAGTCGGCTACAAAGCGGCAGAATTTGTAAAGGACGGAATGATTGTTGGGCTAGGAACAGGATCTACGGCCTACTACATGGTTGAGGCGATTGGAAAACGTGTGAAAGAAGAAGGCTTGTCTATTGTTGGCGTCACAACCTCTCACAGAACAACTGATCAGGCAAGAGAACTTGGTATTCCGTTAAAAGATATCGATGAAGTCGATCATATTGACGTGACCATCGATGGGGCGGATGAAATTTCAGATGACTTCCAAGGCATAAAAGGAGGAGGAGCTGCGCACCTCTTTGAAAAAATGGTCGCAAACCAGTCTGAAGAAATCATCTGGATTGTGGACGACAGCAAAATGGTATCTAAATTAGGCGCATTCCCTCTCCCGGTAGAAGTGGTGAAATTCGGATGCGGACAAGTGCTAAAGCTTTTAAAAAAAGAGAATCTGAATCCCGAATTTCGTCTGAATGATGACGGGAGCAAACTGGAGACTGATTCAGGCAACTATATTATTGATCTGCATTTGGGAACGATCGAAGATCCTCATAAACTCGCATCCTTCCTGGACTCTGTCACAGGTGTAGTGGAGCACGGGCTGTTTCTAGATACCGTCACTAAGGTGATCGTCGGAAGAGAAAACGGACCAGAAGTGATCGATGTGGAAAGATAAGAGACACTAATAGACCTGCAGAGCGGCTGGACGAATCGTCTGTCTCCCTGCAGGTCTTTTTCTTTTTATAGGGGTTGCATGTAATAGCCCCGGCACTCGGGTATGAAATCAATCTGAGTTAAGGCGCAAATGCTATAGCCCCGGCACTCGGGTATGAAATCAATCTGAGTTAAGGCGCAATCGTCAAAGCACCATAAGTCGGAATGGAAAATCGACTTGAGCTCCTTATCAAACGTAAAAACAGAACATCTAGATGCATGAACGCATCTAAATTCACGACGAAACCACCGAAGTGTTTATTACAGTATCATTCATTCAGACAAATAACCCATCATCCTCCATCATACGGCCCATTTGCAGTAACCAATGCTCTTTACCTTTCGGAGCGGTGAACTGAATTCCCAAAGGCATGCCTTCTTTTGTCAAATGTGTGGGCAGGCTGATTGCAGGCTGCCCAGTCAGATTGGCTTGTTGAGTAAATGGAGTAATCGATAGACTTTCTTCCCACATATCCCAGATAAGTTGTTGTTGGTCAGCGGGTGAGAAAGTGTCAATGTGTCTCATTTTCTTTTTAAAAGATTCAGACCAGTAGATCTTGTCCACTCTCGGAGCAGGCTCAGCTGTTGTCGGCTGAAGTAGCAAGTCGTATCGTTCATTGAATAAAGCCGCTTTTTCCGCTGCATCATCCCATGTGCTCAGTGTATTTGAATACTCAGCTGCACTGACTTTTTTGCCTGACTGATACAGGACCCAGGTCAGCAGTTCCACATCCTCCATCGTGATCGACCGACCGAGAGCTTTCTCCATATTCCCAAGCATAGCTGCAGTTTCTCCGGAATTCATAACATAGTAGGATTTCATCAAATCTACACCATCAATATCTGGTTCACTCTGGTCTACCGCAAACCCTTTCTGTTCGAGCCAGTTGACAGCGTTTAGAACAGCGTCTTCAGCTTCGCTGCTTACCTGACTGCCGATCGGAGATTTCAGGGAAAAGGCGATTCTCATCTTTTTATTAAGTGGGGCAGTCAGACTGTTAAGATAGCCTTCCCTGTACAAGGGTGTCTGAAAAGCAGCTGCTGGCTGTAAGACTTGCATGTGGTCGAGCAAAGCAGCAGCATCCCTGATTGATTTTGTCAGAGCGAAGCTGATGGCAGCACCTTGCCATGCCCGCCCGGCTCCAGGGCCAATTGGTGTTCTTCCGCGAGTCGGTTTCAGTCCGACTAAGCCGGTAAATGAAGCCGGTATGCGGATCGATCCACCGCCATCACTTGCTCCAGCTATAGGCACCATTCCTGATGCGACTGCGGAGGCAGCACCGCCGCTTGATCCTCCTGCGCTGAACTCAGAGTTAAAAGGATTGCGTGCCGGACCAAAAATATCTGAGTGCGTGATATTGGTAAAACCGAACTCCGGTACATTCGTCGATCCGATAGGGATAAATCCAGATTTCTGCAGCTGGGCAACAAAGTGGCTGGTGTATGATGACCGGTTATCTTTTAACAGTTTGGAACCTGCCCGGGCAGGTTCTCCGATCATGTTCTGACCCAGCTCCTTTAAAAGGATCGGCACACCACCAAAAGGACCGTTTACCCATGATTCTTCCCGTGATTCACTAAGTGCAGTTTCTTCTCTTGTGTGGACGGCTGCATTTAACAGCGCATTTTTTTCTTTAATCGATTTGAAGCTGGCCATAAGGAGTTCCTGAGATGAAACCTGCCCGTTTCTGATCTGCTCCGAGTAATACATCCCATCCTTAGTCCGGTCAATATGAAAGCTCATAGTTTTATCCTTCCTTATTCAGTCGATTTTTTTCAGTATATCAGTCAGGTGTAAGGAATCAATAGTGCAGGAGATAATAGGCTTGAATAATCAGTCAGACTAAAGAAGCAAGATTGTGGTTAAAGGCTTATTACAGGTATTTACAGAATTTGTATCAAAAATAAAAAGAAACTCGATGAATCATAAAGACAAAATTGTACATCATCACAATGTTAAGAATGTCGGTAAAATAGTGATAAGCTCCTGATTTAATTCTTTGTCTCGTTCTCTCACATAACAAAATCGACTATAATTTTGACTTAAAAATTTCAGGTTGCTATGATTTTGAAGGAAAAACGAAAGGGGATAATGAAAAATGAACAAATCACTATTGATGAGGATGGCACTGCTTGGAAGCGTCATAACACTGACAGCCTGTGGGGAAAGTGGTGCCAGTGAGAATAGTTCAGATAACTGGGATGAGATACAAGAAGCGGGTGTGATCCGGGCAGCGACATCTGGTACATATTTTCCAAACTCATATCACGATGCTGAAACAAATGAACTGACTGGCTTTGAAGTTGAAATATTGAGAGAAGTGGCTGATCGTCTGGAACTGGACATTGATTTTACTGAAATGAATGTAGACGGCATGCTGACGTCTCTGAACAGTGAACAGATTGATGTTGCCGCCTTGAGTATCAGTCACGCCGGAGAAAATGCGGACCGATACAACTACACGATACCTTATAAGTATTCATATATGTCCATGATTGTCCGGGAAGAAGACAACTCAGGGATTGAAGAAATGGAAGATCTTGACGGAAAACGGGCAGCTGGAGCGGCTACGACTACGTATATGCAGATTGCAGAGCAGTATGGAGCAGAACTGGTAATTTATGACAATGCCACAAACGACCAGTATTTATGGGACGTAGCGAATGGGCGAACAGACTTGATCATAAATGACTTTTACGGACAGACCATGGCACTGACGGCTTTCCCGGATATTCCAGTCCACATTCATGAAGAGCTGTTCTTCAATCCAAGCTATACTAATTTCTCTCTTAAACTAGGCAATGACACCTTGACTGAACAGATCGACCAGGCACTGGAAGCTATGCATGAAGATGGGACACTCAGTGAGATCTCAGAGACATTTTATTATGGGGAAGATGTGACGGTTGAACAGGACTTTGACATCATGACCATCGAACTAGAGGGATAGCCATGCTGTCAATTGAATGGCAGTATATATTTGATCCGGATCTGGCCTGGGAATCTTTGCCGTTTTTATTAAGAGGCGTGCCATATACCTTGGGCATTGCCTTGGTCAGTACGGCCATTGGTGCAGTGATAGGAATGGTCATCGCTCTGATGAGATTGTCTCCATCCAGAACATTAAGGTGGATCGCCCGATTGTATGTTTCATTTATGAGGGGGACGCCGGTACTCGTCTTTTTATTTCTGATTTATTTTGGGCTGCCTTTTGTAAACATTCAGTTTAATGCACTGACGTCGGCTATTATCTGCTTCAGTCTGAACGGCGCGGCCTATATTTCTGAGATTTTCCGGTCATCCATATCATCCGTGAATCGGGGGCAATGGGAAGCGGCAACCGTTCTTGGAATGACTCCTTATGTCACGTTGAAAGATATTATTCTTCCGCAGGCTTTCAGAATAGCGATCCCGCCTTTGAGCAGCGTTCTCCTGGATGTCATCAAGGGAACATCTCTGGCAGCCATGATTACAGTCAATGAAATTTTTCAAAATGCCAGAGTAGTGGGAGGAAGAGAGCATGATTATATGACGATGTATATTCTAGTTGCAGCAATTTACTGGGTGATCTGCAGCCTCTTCGGACTATTTCAGGATTATCTCGAAACAGTCTCCTCCAGGTATATCGTCAACTGAGGTATTCTATTTTTACGCCAAAAGAAGACCCTGCACTTTTAGAATAGTGCAGGGTCTATCTTTATCAATCAGGCATATGAAAGAATGCCCTTGTTTTTCAGTTGCTTAAGCATATCTTCAGTCATTTTTTCAAGATCGTACTTAGGTGAGAACCCCCATTCTTGCTGAGCAGCTGTTGTATCGATGGCATTTGGCCAAGACTCTGCGATCCCTTGTCTAATTGGATCAACATCATAATTCAGCTTGAATTCAGGTAGGTGTTTCTTGATGGCCTGTTCAACATCTTCAGGTGCAATGCTCATAGCACTGACATTGTAGGCATTGCGGTTGACCAGCTGGTCGCTCGGTGCCTCCATCAGCTGAATGATCAAGTCGACAGCGTCAGGCATGTACATCATATCCATGTATGTGCCTTTGCCGATAAAGGATGTATACGCATTGTTTTTCAGTGCTTCATAGTAAATATCGACAGCGTAGTCTGTCGTTCCACCGCCAGGAAGGGTGTCGTAGGAAATCAGACCAGGGAAACGGACGCTTCGTGTATCCACTCCGAATTTCTGGAAATAGTAATCCCCGAGCAGCTCTCCGCTGACTTTTGTGACACCGTACATGGTTGTCGGACGCTGGATCGTGACCTGGGGTGTCTGATCTTTAGGTGTCTGAGGACCGAACGCCCCGATTGAGCTGGGTGTGAAGAACTTCAAGTCGTATTCGCGCGACAGCTCAAGTGCGTTGATCAGTCCGCCCATGTTCAAATTCCAGGCCAGCTGAGGTTTTGCTTCGGCAACAGCTGACAGTAATGCAGCCAGGTGTATAAATGTATCAACTTGATACTGTTCAACCAAATCCTTCATGCGATCGGCATCGGTCACATTCAGGATTTCGAAAATACCATCAGTGACTACTTTAGAATCTTCGGGCTGTCTGATATCAGTAGCGACAACGTTCTCTTTTCCATAGACTTCACGCAATCTGATTGTAAGCTCTGATCCGATCTGACCTAAAGCTCCAGTAATGATAATTTTTTTCACTCGTAAACCTCCGACTTTTTGTCTATTATTTATTACCAGCAGAAAGAGAAAAGATGAGGATCACCTTTTCTCTATTAGTCTATAAATTAACTGATAACATCGAGTTCCTTGCCGATTTTTTTGTAAATATCAAGTACTTTGTCCAGCTGGTCCTTGGTGTGAGCGGCACTTGGCATATTTCTTACTCGACCTGTTCCACGTGGGACTGTAGGGAAGACGATCGATTTTGCATAGACGCCTTCTTCTGTCAGACGTTTGGAGAAACGCTGAGTCAGTTTTTCTTCACCGATAATACAAGGGGTGATAGGTGTTTCTGAATCGCCGATGTTGAAGCCCAGATCTTTAAGGCCGGCTTTCAGATATCGACCATTTTCCCAAAGACGTTCGTGTTCTTCTGTTGAGCTGGACATGATATCGATGGCTTCGATACATGCTGCAGCAGCTCCAGGAGTCAGTGAGGTAGAAAACAGGAAAGGACGGGCACGAACCTTCAGCCAATCAATTAGGTTCTGAGTTCCAGCGACATAACCTCCGACAACTCCGACTGCTTTAGACAGTGTCCCCATCTGGAAATCGATTTTATCCTGAAGACCAAAATGTTTAACTGTCCCGGCACCTTTACCCATGACGCCTGATCCATGTGCATCATCAACATACGTAATCAGATCGAATTCTTCAGCGATTTCAACGATTTCAGGCAATTTCGCAACATCGCCATCCATTGAAAAGACACCGTCAGTGATGTACATGATTTTTTCATACTGTCCGCTTTCAACAGCTTCTTTAGCTTTTGCTCTCAGATCATCCATATCCTGGTGTTTGACACGGATAACTTTTGCTCCGGATAGACGGCATCCGTCAATGATAGACGCGTGATTCAGTTCGTCAGACAGGATTGCATCATTCTTGTTCATGACCGCAGAAATTGCGCCCATGTTGCAGTTGAAACCTGACTGGAAAGCGACGGCTGCTTCAGTGTGCTTGAATTCAGCTATTTTTGCTTCCAGTTCGTCGTGGATCGACTGAGTTCCGTTGATTGTTCTAACGGCACCGGCACCTACACCGTAAGTGTCAGTTGCTTCATTTGCTTTAACTTTAAGGCGTTCATCATTTGCAAATCCCAAGTAGTTGTTAGAAGACATATTGATCAGGTTTTTACCGTTGACCGTAATTTCAGATCCGTTGGGTCCCTGAATCGTGTCGATTTCATTATAAAGACCTTGATCCTTCAATTCCTGAAGATTATTTTCGAGAAAGGTATTCAACTTTTGACTAGTCATAAAATCGCTCCTTTGAGTAATTGGTTGTGCATTTCCTTATAATTCTACCACTCTTTTAGATGGACGTGTAGTACTGTAAGCCTTTATTGGAAGATTCTTATCGACTCTAAGATAAATCTACTTAATAAAGGCAATACTTGTGATAAAATAAGGCTTACATGATAATGATGAATGGAGTGTTATGAGAATGAGAATGATCGACTTGATTCAGAAGAAACAGCATAGACAAGAACTGACACAAGATGAAATTAAATGGATGATCGACCAGTATACAAGCGATGTTATTCCTGATTACCAGATGAGCGCAATGGCTATGGCAATCTATTTTAATGGAATGAACAATGATGAACGTAGTGCCCTGACAATGGCTATGGTCGAATCCGGTGATCAGATCGACTTGTCCGATATTGAAGGCGTAAAAGTGGACAAGCATTCAACTGGCGGAGTAGGCGATACAACTACCCTGGTCCTTGCACCTCTTGTGGCTAGCGTAGGGGTTCCAGTAGCTAAAATGAGCGGTCGTGGACTAGGACATACAGGCGGAACAATCGATAAGCTTGAAGCTATCCCAGGTTTTCATGTTGAACTGTCTCAGCAGGACTTCACTGAACTGGTCAACAAAAATAAAGTGGCGGTAGTTGGACAGTCAGGAAATCTGACACCGGCTGACAAAAAGTTATATGCCCTTCGTGATGTGACAGGCACTGTCGAGTCGATTCCTCTAATTGCGAGTTCAATCATGAGTAAAAAAATTGCCTCGGGTGCAGATGCAATCGTTCTGGACGTTAAAACCGGAGCCGGAGCATTCATGAAAAATGTTGAGCAGGCAAAAGAACTGGCTGAAACCATGGTCAATATCGGGAAATCAGTTGGAAGACAGACGATGGCCGTTATTTCTGATATGAGTCAGCCACTTGGAAATGCGATTGGAAATGGTCTGGAGGTAAAAGAAGCGATCGATACGCTTAAAGGGCACGGACCGGAAGACCTGACTGAACTGTGTCTCGTTCTTGGAAGTCAGATGGCTTATTTAGGAGGAGCGGCAGACTCTCTTGAGGAAGCTCGGACCCTTCTGGAAGCAAACCTTAAAAACGGCAAAGCGCTTGAAGTCTTCAAGACATTTGTGGAAGCACAAGGCGGGGATGCTTCAGTAGCCGATAATCCTGAAATGGTCCTTCCAGTTGCTTCATATACTAAGGAAGTTTTAGCTGATCAGGATGGAGTCGTTTCTGAAATCATTGCTGATCAGATCGGAATTGCAGCGATGATGCTGGGTGCCGGACGTGAAACGAAAGAAAGTCAGATCGACTTGTCTGCAGGACTTTACCTTCATAAAAAAGTTGGAGATAAAGTCAGTGCGGGAGAGTCTATTGCTACCTTGTATTCCAACAAAGAAATCAGCGATGAGGTTGGCGAAAGAGTTCTGACTAATGTCAAACTGTCAGACAGCGCAACTGAACCGACATTGGTGTATGACATCGTTCAGTAAATAATGGGTGAGTGAAGCAGTCTTCGGTGTCTTGAAGGCTATGTGTAAAATAGTTGTCGGAAAGTAAAATAGTAGGGCAAGAAATTAAAGTAGACAAAAAGAAAGAAGACCCTTAATCTAGAGATAACCACAAATCCAGAAAAGAGGTCTTCTTATGAATCAAAT
>NZ_BAAGIR010000049.1:0-15352 GCF_054658155.1 Alkalibacterium sp. m-11 | reverse complement strand
CAACACAATCAGGAAAAAGTGATGGCATAAAGAGGAGTCCCTCTTTTATTTTTTAAAACTGTATACTTTTGAGCATTTCAAGTTGATTAAGTGCTTAAAATTATGGGGTTTTGACACCATAATCATATTATGATTCATTTCAGGGAAATATTAGAAGTACCGTATAGGGTATTGCTATTTTCTTCAAGTGTCGTTTGGCTGGCCACTTTAGGATTAGGCGCATATGAAGGGATCAAGTATGGGACCTCTTTATGGGATCAGCCGGAGAAAACTAAAAGTGCTGCACTTTTACTCAGTAGTATTGGTTTGGTCAATCACTTATATGTCTACTTCATGTATTCATCGACTTACACTTTAAGGTTTGTAGGTCTGTTTGCTTTGACGCTCCTTCTGCTCTCATTCAAAACCATTAAACAAAAAAAACGGGCGTTAGTCTATTTCATATTGTTCGGCCTGATACATGTCATTCTTATTGGAGGCCGTACAATTATCTACTTTAATTTTGCATTCTCACCCGTTCATTTATTGACCGTGTTTCTAGTCACTACAGGACTAATTATGTACCAAAGGAGGAAAAGCCTATCGCAACAGAAATAACTGCTCTGATGGCACTGGCCGCAGGAGCCTTGTCGTTCCTCTCACCATGTACACTCCCACTGCTTCCGCTCTATTTATCTTACATTACAGGCAAGAGTGTAAAAGAAGTCAAAGAGAATAAGTCCAAGGCATTCAAGAAAAGCGTAATCGTCCACTCATTGTTTTTTTTAGTCGGTGTATCGACGGTCTATGTCAGTTTAGGCTTGAGTATCACTTATCTTGGAGAAGTGTTTACAAAATTGATGACCGGTTCAACAAGTGTCTTTTTACAGAGAATTGCTGGACTTCTAGTCATTGTTATGGGGCTGGCGACAGCTGAATGGCTTCATATCCCGGCCCTGCTTAAAGATACACGAAAAATGAAGGGAAACAGATCAACTAGCTATGTCTCCAGTTTTCTGATCGGACTTGGATTTGCGGCTGGATGGACGCCTTGTATCGGACCGATTTTTTCTTCGATCCTTCTTATCGGAATCTCAACTGGCTCTCCACCGGCGATCTATCTGACCCTATACATTGTAGGTTTCATATTGCCGTTTCTACTCGTTTCTATTTTTATTGGAAAGATGGATCGGATAATGAAACACAGTCGTCAGCTGATGAAAATAGGTGGCATACTTATGATTGGAATGGGTATCCTGCTCTTCACTGGTGCTCTTGAATCCCTCTCAGAAATGCTGGCACAATGGCTTCAAGGGACACCGTTTGAACTTTTAGGATAATACGAACACAAGCGAGGAGAGTAAACATGTTAAAAAAAGTAATATGGGCAGTATTGGGATTAGTTCTGATGTTTGTCGTCTATGATTTTGTCTCAGGACTGAATCAGGAACAGCAGGTAAGAGAACAGGCAGGCATTCAGGTTCAATACAGTCTGGAAGAACTGGATAGTGATTCGATTGATGTGACATCGACTTCTGGAGAAAAGTATGGTCTCAGGTCCGGCAACACGGCCTATGATTTTCAGTTAGAGGATATGGACGGCAATACCGTACAGTTGTCAGATTTTAGAGGACAGAAAGTTTTTCTGAATTTCTGGGCCAGCTGGTGTCCGCCGTGCCGTGTAGAAATGCCCCACCTTCAGAATTTCCATGAGGAAAACGATGATGTAGTAGTGCTTGGTGTCAATGTCGTCTCTTCTGAAAGTAACCCGGCCAACGCGTCAGCATTTATTGATGAGCTGGAACTGACGTTTCCAAACTTATATGGTGTGGAAGACGTCGTTAATCTGTATATGGTCGAATCACTTCCGACTTCCTACTTTATCGGCACAGACGGGACTGTCTATGAAAGAGTCGTGGGACCTGTAACTGAAGACATCCTTCAAGCGAGGTTCGATTTGATCGATTAGCAGCTATTTATCGCGTAAGGTAAGGGTGGCCTGAATATTTCAGATATAAGTATGTCCAATATGTTAAATGTTGAACAAATGTGTTGTCATTCCTTTTCAAAGTAGGGGTTTTGCTATAAAATAAAGCAGAAGAAGCTTGAGGAGGAGTATAGGTGAGACAGTTAAAACAGCTTTTCTGGATTTTTTTATTTTCATTTATAGGAGAATTTTTGTCGTTAGTTAGCCCAGTGGCTATTCCTGGAAGCGTGATTGGAATGGTCCTGTTATTTATTGCGCTTCATTTCAAATGGATCAAGTTGAAACAAGTTGAAGAAGTCGGCAACTGGGTGACTGACAATATGGCGATTTTTTTCGTGCCTGCAGGAGTTGGACTGATGACGAATTTCGGTATACTAGGGGACATCTGGTGGCAGCTCCTGGTAACAATTTTTATCACGACAACGCTGATGATTGCATTTGTAGCACTAGTCGTTCAGTGGCTTAAGCGGAGAAAAGATGAGAAAACTGAACAGCAAGCCGGATTCAATAAGGAGCTGATTTGATATGATGGATATTTTATCGACCAACCCGTTTTTTGGATTATTTCTGACCTTTTTCTTTTTCCTTCTAGGGACGATATTTCATAGAAGATGGCCTGGAAACCCATTATTTAATCCGCTGATTTTTTCCATCACCTGCATCATTATTCTCTTGCTTGTGACTGGAATTCCTTATGAGCAATACAATGAAGGCGGTCAATTCATTAATTTGTGGATCACACCGGCTACCGTCGCATTGGCTATTAAGCTAGAAAAGAACTTTATCTATTTGAAGACCTACTACACAGCAATTTTATCCGGAATCGCTCTTGGTGTATTGTTTCACACGGCTATCTTGGTTATTGTCAGTATCCTGTTTCAGTTCAATCAAGAACTGGTGGCGACCCTGTTTCCGAAATCAATCACAACGCCGATTGCATTGGGTGTGTCTGAATCACTTGGCGGCATCGTTTCGTTAACAGTAGCCATCGTCGTATTCACAGGAGTGCTCGGAACGGTTGTCGGCCCTCCGATCTTCGCCTTATTGAAGATAAACGACCCGGTTGCTCAAGGAGTAGCTCTGGGATCAGGCTCGCATGCGATGGGTACGGCTAAAGCTATCGAATTAGGCGATGTGCAGGCCGCTATGTCTGGACTGTCCATCGTCTTGACTGGTATCGTCGTGGTTATTTTGGCCCCATTCGTTATGGGATTTGTGGGCGTTTTGTTTTAGTCTTTGAAGAGTACAAAGGCAGCATGGATAATCAGAAGTCACGCAATACTAGTACTAGCTCGAGAAGATTGAAATAAATGAGTGGGATGAAAGATTCCGTGAGCGTCCAACTCAGGTGTTGAGGGACAGTCGAGTGGTCAGAAAGATTCCGTGAGCGCCCAACTCAGTTGTCGAAGGACAGTCGAGTGGTCGGAAAGACTCCGTGAGCGTCCAACTCAGGTGTTTAAGGACAGTCGAGTGGTCGGAAAGATTCCGTGAGCGCCCAACTCAGGTGTTGAAGGATAGTCGAGTGGTCAGAAAGATTCCGTGAGCGTCCAACTCAGGTGTTGAAGAACAGTCGAGTGGTCAGAAAGATTCCGGGAGCGTCCAACTCAGGTGTTGAAGAACAGTCGAGTGGTCAGAAAGATTCCGTGAGCGCCCAACTCAGTTGTTGAAGGACAGTCGAGTGGTCAGAAAGACTCCGTGAGCGTCCAACTCAGGTGTCGAGGGACAGTCGAGTGGGCCGAAAGATCCTGTGAGCGTCCAACTCAGGTGTTGAGGGACAGCCGAGTGGGCAGAAAGACTCCGAGAGCGCCCAACTCAGTTGTCGAAGGACAGTCGAGTGGTCGGAAAGACTCTGTGAGCGCCCAACTTAGGTGTCGAAGGACAGCCGAGTGGTCAGAAAGATTCCGTGAGCGTCCAACTCAGGTGTTGAAGGACAGCCGAGTGGTCGGAAAGACTCCGTGAGCGTCCAACTCAGTTGGTGGTCAAGAGATATTCAAGACAAATCAACTTTCCGTTTGATCCGCTAACTGAGTGATATCTTACTACGCGGCGGAGCAAAAGGGTTAGTCAGTAACCGGTCATTCGGCGGCTTCCGCCGACTGTCGGAAGCTTCATCATTGAAAAAGAGCAGTTGAGCGCTAGATTTAATTATCCGCTCAACTGCTTTTGATTTATTCCGACTCTTTCAAGTGGTCACTTTTTCTCGTCTTCACGACCATTCGTTCCTGAGCAGTTGTGATCCGTTCAAGTGATCTAGATATGCTCCTGATAAGAATCAATTAGTAAATTACAGCAAAATTAAAACCGCTCATCCAGAAACAGGGTCTCGGATGAGATGCGCTTGGACTGGTTCTTGTCGTAATTTGACACGAACAGACAGCCGTACAAGGTGTTCAGCACATAATCAATCGCTGTCTGTGACGAGAAAGTCGAGAGCTTGACTGACTGGCTTTCGCTTTCAGCCACTGGAAGAATCAAGTCCCCGAGTGATGCGATATGTGAAGACGGACTACCCGTTATCACAATAATCGTCGCTCCGTTCTGCTTGAGCAGTTGGGTGATGTAATAGTTATTCTTACTTTCTCCACTATAGGAAATCACGATGGCGCAGTCACCTTGCTTGAAATTTGTTGCGAGGTGGCGGTTTTCTCCAGGCAAAGCGGCCATGTGAACAGAACGGTTGATTTTCATCAGCTTATTCTGGAAATTCAAGGCAGGCAGATAGGTATCGCCGTAAGCAAATACCCCGATTTTATCAGCTTGAAGCAGAAGTTCCACAGCCTGTTCAAGTTTATCAGGTGAGAGTAGCTGACTCGTCTGATTAAGAGAGTCAGTGAACAGCTCGAGGATTTTCTTCTGAATCTCTCCGTATGAATCGTCATCGGTAAAAGGAAAATCAGGGTCCACATTCGATATGGCATTGTATTCCTTCTGCAGCTCAGCAGACCACTTGATTTTGAAATCCTTGAAGCCTCTCAGACCGATTTTCCGGCAGAGTCTGACCACAGTTGAAGGTGAGGTATAAGTCAGTTCCGAAAGAGCCTGGATCGATAAATTCAAAACATCCTCCTTGTTGGTAATTATGTACCGAGCGACTGCTTTTTCCGATGCATTGAACTGTTCGTCGTGTTTCAGATCTGTTAATAATGACATGCGATCCACCTCCTAAAACTAAGTGTACATAAAAGACAGCAATCTAACCAGTTTTTGGGTAATTTATTTCAGTAAACAACCAATTCTAACAGACTTTTCTGAAAAAACTGCCCATTTAACTAAGTCAATTTACAGAAGGAAGCCAACGTGATTAAATAGTAAGTGAGATGACAACACATTAGGAGGAAGCATATGTTAACTATTGCCTACATCGGAAACGGGAAGAGTGCGAACCGCTATCATATCCCTTTTTCAAGTCTGGTCGACACGATTAAGATAAAGAAAATTCTCTCGAGAGGGGATAGGCCTGACTGGGACGCTGTCGAAGGGGTGACTTACGTTAAGGAGAGTGAAGAGATCTGGAATGATCCGGATATCGACCTAGTGGTTCTGTCGACTCCGCCGCATACCCATTACCCTCTGGCTAAAGAGGGGCTGGAAAACGGGAAGAACGTACTGGTCGAGAAACCTTTTACCGAAACATCTGACCAGGCTAAGGAGCTGTTTGCTCTGGCAGAAGAGAATGGCTTGTTTATCCAATGCTATCAGAACCGCCGTTTCGACTCGGATTTTCTGACTGTCCAGAAAGTAATCGAAAGCGGAAAAATTGGAGATGTTCTGGAAGTGGAGATGCATTTCGATTATTTCCGTCCTGAAGTGCCTGAGCAGACTGACCACTTCGATCCCATGGAAAGTTTCCTGTATACCCATGCCTGCCATACCGTCGATCAGGTTCTGTCTTACTTTGGAAATCCTCAGGATATTCAATATGATGTCCGTCAGCTTCTGGGAGAAGGACGAATGAACGATTATTTCGACCTGGATTTCTTTTATGACGACAACCTTAAAGTATCCGTCAAGTCGAGCTACTTCCGTCTGAAAGAACGCCCAAGTTTCGTGGTCTATGGCACAAAAGGAACATTCATCAAGGAATCAAAAGACCGTCAGGAAGAACATCTGAAGCTGTTTTATATGCCGACAAACGAGGATTTTGGCCTGGATCTGCCGGAACATTACGGCACGCTATATTATATGTCTGGAGATGGCCAGTATCATGAGGAAAAAGTCGTCTCGGAAAAAGGGAGCTACAGCTATTTCTACGAAGCGCTCTACGAAACACTTGTAAATGGAAAAGAGAAGCTGGTTAAGGATCATGAAACCATTCGTCAGATTGAGATTCTTGAAGAAGGCATCAGACAGATGAAAAAGTAGTCTGAAAGGAAGTTTTCTCAGTTCTTATGATTCTGATACAGAAAGTACGAACCAGCGAAGATAAAATAAGAAATAAATAGTGGGTAGTGGAGAAGAAGGATAGAGATAATAAGTGATACTAAGTACTATACAAATGAGAAGCAATAATACAACCAGCTGTTTTTTGTATAGAAGACAAATCCTCCAATGAATATTTCCCGGTCACTCTTCCCCCCAGACTTCATTACGTTGGGCTGTTGGAAGAGTGAGCGGGCCATTATACACAGCGACTATGAAGTCGGAATTTGTCTGATAACTTTTATCTGTCATCCAATGTGTCAGCTTGTTCATCAGCCGAAGTTCTTTTCCTTCTCTGAGCCGTCCTAAATAACATACAGCTGTAAATAAACCTTCCCCGAATCAGCTCTCAAAGGAGCTCGTATTGAGAGGGGTCAGCTTGTATAAAAATTTATTCCCGGTATGAAAAAAGTATTAACAGAATCTGAGCGATGTGCTATACTAATGAATGTTCCGGCTAGGTGGTGGAATGGTAGACACGCCAGACTCAGAATCTGGTGAGCGTAACGCTCGTGAGGGTTCAACTCCCTTCCTGGCCATAATTTGATACGACTGGATTTTCAGAAAGACTGACGGGTACCCTCAAGGATAGAAGGTGCGCGCTTTTTTTTTGTTTCAATTTTATTGGAAATCCATTGTCAGCAGACATATTTAGAACGGACTGCCGGACTGTCCTATTTAGTCTGTGCCAGTTTTCTGATAAAATACAAGTCAAAGATAAGACGTGAAACGTACGGAAAGAAGGAGAGGTAAGACATGAGAATTTTACATACTGCGGACTGGCACATAGGAAAAATCGTCAATGAGTTTTCGATGCTTGAAGATCAGGCAGAGGTCCTGCACCGACTGGTCGATGAGGTCAAGGAACTGGATGTCGATGTCCTGATTATGGCAGGAGACTTATATGACCGGGCGATTCCTCCTAAAGAGGCAGTTATTCTGGCTACGGAAATTTTTACCCGCCTGATTCGCGAAGCGGGGATACCGGTCCTGGCTATTGCGGGGAATCATGACAGCAATGAACGGCTGGAATACGGTGCGGAACTGCTTTCGACCAGTGAGCTCTTTATCGAAGGCACACTCAAAACAGACATCCGTAAAGTCACAGTCAAGGGGGCCAATTTCTACCTCCTGCCGTTTGCGGATCATGTCGCCGTTCGAAAACTGCTGGGTAATGATGAGATCAAGGATCTTCAGGATGCGACACGCGTTCAGATCGAATCGATTAAAGAGAAGATGAACCCGGATGAGCTGAATATTCTAATTGCCCACGGATATGTAGTGAACGGGGGAAAAGAGTCGGTGGAAGATTCCGATTCCGAACGTCCGTTAAGCATTGGGACAGCAGAATATGTTGATGTCAATTTGTTCGATGCCTTCGACTACGTTGCACTTGGCCATTTGCATAAAGCTCAGAAGGTCAAATCAGACCGGGTACGGTACAGTGGCTCACCTGTGAAGTATTCTAAATCAGAAGCCAGACATAAGAAACAGCACCTGCTGGTCGATCTGGATAAAGACATGATCGATGTGCAGACCATTCCTACTAATCCTAAACGGGACCTGCGTGTGATCAGAGGCTTCTTTGACGAGTTGATGCAGGATGAGTCAGAAGATTACATTTTCTTCGAGCTGGAAGATAAAGGCTATGTCATGGATGCGATGCATCAGCTGAGACGACGCTACCCTTATGCGATGGGGCTTGAATATTTATCCAAAAAAGACAGGCAGTCCAAAGAAACGACACGTACCCATCAGCTGGCCGACAAGAAGGATGTCCTGGAACTCTTCAGTGATTTTTACGAGAATTTCAAGGACGAACCGCTGGATGACGAGCGAAAACAAGTAGTCAATGGCGTCTGGGAAGACGTTCAGAGAGGTGGAGAGTAGATGCGTCCATTAAAACTCAAAATGAGCGCCTTTGGACCCTACAAAGGCGAAGTCGAGATTGATTTTACGGCGTTCAATCAGTCTGCTCTCTTTCTGGTCAGCGGACCGACGGGGGCAGGGAAAACGACGATTTTCGATGCGATTGCCTATGCCCTGTTTGACAAGCCGTCAAAAGATGGCCGTGAAAAAGATACATATAAATCCGATCATGCGAAAGACACGGACCTCTGTTACGTAGAGCTGGAGTTTGAGCTGGGGCAGAAGCAGTATTCCGTCAGACGGGAGCCAAATCAGACCGGACCAGGAACGCGGACAAAAACCAAGCAAATCCCAGCCAGCGTGGCGTTTCACAATGGAGATCAGGTCACCACTAAAATCAATGAAGCCAACAAAGAAATCGAGGCGCTTCTGGGGCTGACTCATGACCAGTTCAGACAAATCGTCATGCTGCCGCAGGGAGATTTCCGGCGTATGCTTGACTCGAACAGTGCGGACAAGGAAAAGATTTTCCGTAATATTTTCCAGACGGATCAGTTTGAAGCCTTTCAGGAGAAACTCAAAGAACAGGCTAAAGAGCTGAAACAAGAACGGGACGGCTATGCTCAGGCAGTCAGTCTGGCTTTTCAGTCGATCGAAACCAAAGAAAATCAGACTCTTGAAAAAGCCATTGACCAGTTCGACATTCCAGCTGTTCTGGAAGAGACAGCTAAACTCATTGATACAGATTCGAAACACCTCACTGAACTTAAAGAGACAATCGGAAGCCTTCAGGAAGAGAAGACAGCTACTGAGCGACTGATTGAATACCTTGAGAAGAAGACAGCTCTTGATAAAGAAAAAATCGAGCTGGATGCGACTGAAAAAGTAGTGGCGGATTACAAGGAACAGCTGGCTAAAAACGATGAAGCACGAAAACTTGTCGAGGCTAAAAAGACAGAACAGGATCTGGCCCAGGAGTTAAAAGACGAACAGATAAAACGGAACGACTTGTCTGAAAAGCAGAAGAGTTTGACTGATTCTCTTGCTGAAGCGGAAAAACAGAAGGCCCTGATTCAAGACGAACTGGGTAAGCTGGATCGTGTCAGAGAAGCGATTCAGACACTGAAAAAAGAGCTGGAACGCATGACCGAAGTGGAGAAGACAGAAGAAGCAATCAGTCAGGCAGAAAAACAGCTGAAAGAAAACCGCTTAAGACAGGCCTCTATTAAAGAAAAGATGGAAGCAGTCAAGCAGGCTGTCCAGTCGCAGCAAGATGAGCTGAAGGAGCTTCAACACATCAAAAACAGCTTTTCAGATAGCTATGATCGAATCGGTAAGCTGAAAGATAAAAAATCAGAAGCCATGCAGAGACTTGAAAAACTGAAGGAACTGTGCGATTTGAGAAAAGAAGGCGCTGAAGTTAAGCAGGTCTTTTCAAAAGCTAATAAGGACCTCAAGCAGGCAACAGAAAGTCTGGATGAAGCAAAGGCAGCGTATTACAGCAATATCGCCGTAGTTCTGGCAGGAGATCTTGAACAAAACGAACCTTGTCCGGTCTGTGGTGGAACGGATCACCCTAAAAAAGCTCACGCAGCAGTTGATTCAGTATCCAAAGACGACGTCGACCGTCTGGAGAAAGTTAAAGCTGAAGCCGAAGCCCACTATAATCGGATCGGTGTTCATCTGCAGCAGCTCTCTGAAGCCGTCGGTAAGCGGTGCAAGGAACTGGGCATTGAACATACGGACGCGGATGAAGCGTTTGGACAGACGAAGAAAAGCTGTCGTGAACTGACAGACGAACTGAATAAGCTGGAACAAGACCTGAAGCAGAAACAAAAGCGGGTGGAAGCAGAAGGCAAGCTGACTGAAAAACTGGAGGCTCTTCAAAAAGAAGAACGTGATCTGTCAGAAGTACGCGTTCAGCTGACGTCAGACGAACAGCATATGACTAGGCGGATTGGTGAGCTGAGTGAGTTATGCAGCGAACTGAAAGCATCTGTGTCCTATGACTCCGAGAAACAAGTCAAAGAGGCTATAGCAGAAAAAGAAGCGCTGATCAGAAAAACTGAGCAGGCGGCTTCAGATAATCAGTCCCTTGTCCAGGACTTAAGCAGTAAACAGTCGGCTAATAAGCAGGCAATCAAACTGACCGAGGAAAGCATCAATAAGCTGACTGACAAACATTCAGAAGCAAGGGCCCACTTTGAACATAGACTTCAAGAAAGTAAGCTGGACGATAGCTTCGAGTCCCTCGTTCTGGAACACGAGACAGCTGACAAGATGCAGCGAGCGATCAATGATTATGAGAAAGCTAGACACAGCCTGACTGTTCAAATGAAAGAAGTCCAGGCGCATCTAGATAAGGAAGACAAGCTTCTGCCGGTTGAGGCATACCGTGATCAGTGCAAGTCAATTATTGAAAGGTTGCCGGAGCTGGAAGAAAGCCGAGATGACCTGGTCAAAACAGTAAATCAGAATCAGCGGGCGGTCGAAACGATTACCATTCATCAGGGCAAGAGCGATGAACTGGAAAAAGACTACCGGATCTATAGTGAGCTGGCCATGATGGCAGGCGGTACAAGTAATGAAACGGACCGGATCTCATTCGAACGGTATGTCCTCGGGATTTACTTCGACGAAATTCTGATCGCTGCCAACGAACGCTTTAGCGAAATGACCAATAACCGCTATGAGCTGCAGAGAAAGATGGATGCGGCCAAAGGAAATAAACCCAAAGGGCTGGATATGGACGTGTTCGACTACGAAACAGGCAAAGTGAGAGGGGTCAACACGCTTTCCGGTGGGGAATCGTTTAAAGCCTCTCTTGCACTGGCTCTGGGACTCAGCGACGTGATCCAAAGTCAGAGCGGCGGGGTCAGTGTCGACACCCTCTTTATTGATGAAGGATTCGGGACGCTGGATTCCGATTCTCTGGACAAAGCCATCGAAACATTGCTCGATTTGCAGGAACGCGGCAGACTAGTGGGAATCATTTCTCACGTGGATGAACTGAAAACCCGAATCCCTTCTCATATTATTGTCGAACGGACGACTGCCGGAAGCCAGGTCAGTGTCCAGACAGTATAGTAAAAGTTTAGATCTATCATATTAAACCAACTAAAAGGAGACTTACTCATGACAACATTAGACAAACACATTTTAAACTCTAAAAAGGCACCAGCAGCAATCGGACCATACTCACAGGCGGTCGTATTCGGAAATACCGTGTACGTTTCGGGTCAGCTGCCGATCGATGCGGAAGCAGGAAAAATCACAGCTGAAACAGCCAAGGAACAGACAAGACAATCATTGAAAAACATTGAGTATATCCTGGCAGAAGAAAACCTGACGCTTTCTGATGTCCTGAAAGTCACTGTTCTTCTAAGCGATATTTCCAACTTCCAGGACATGAACGAGGTATACGCAGAATTTTTCAAAGAGCCTTTCCCAGCACGCGTTGCTTATGAAGTAGCAGCCCTTCCAGCTGGCGCATTAGTTGAAATCGACGTTATTGCAGGAAAAAGTTGATTTGTGATTACTAGAGATATTAAGTATATTAGTCTGAAAAAGACGAACAGTAGAGGATGAAACCGATGAGTGAGCAATACAATGAAAAAATTGATTCAATCATTAAAGAGTTGAGACCGGAACTTCAGGAGCTGAGCGAGTATATCTATGCTAATCCTGAACTGGGTCACGAAGAGTTTCTGTCATCAAAGGCCCATGTGGAACTGCTTGAAGAACATGGGTTTGATGTTGAATACCCTTATCTGGGAATCGGTACAGCCTTCAGAGCGATTTATAAAGGAGAAAAAGAAGGACCAACCCTTGCCTACTTGTCTGAATATGATGCCCTTCCTGGTATCGGACATGGTTGTGGGCATAATCTGCTCGGGGCGACCGATACTGGGGCGGGACTAGTCTTGTCCAAACTGGTTGATGAGGTAGGTGGGACAGTGGTTGTCCTGGGGACCCCGGCAGAGGAAACGAACGGAGATAAAGTGACCATGGCAGATGCGGGAACCTTTGACGATGTAGATGTTGCATTCTGTACTCACCCATCTGACAGTTATCAGGCCAGTGGCACGTCCATGGCCATGGAAGCCATTGAGTTCAGATTCTATGGACAGACCGCTCATGCAGCTGCCTCACCTTTCGAGGGAAAAAATGCCCTTGATGCCTGCATCAACTTCTTCAATAATGTCAGTTCACTCCGCCAGCAGATTCACCCGAGCGCACGCGTTCATGGTGTCATCAAAGAAGGCGGAGAGGCAGCGAACGTGATTCCGGACTACACGAGAGCCGAGTTTTACGTTAGAGCAATGGATATGCCTTACTTGAATGAACTGCGTGAAAAAGTCATTCGCTGTGCAGAAGCCGGGGCACTAGCTGCGGACTGCCGAATGGAATGGGGTCACTATGAAGCAGCCTACAAAAATATGATCACAAATGAGACGCTGTCTTCCTTGTACAATGAAAAGATGGCAGACCTAGGCATTCAAATGATTACTGAAGAACGGGATTCTATGGGGTCAATGGATATGGGGAATGTCAGTCAGGTTGTTCCTGCGATCAATCCATATTTTGAAATCACTAATGGCAAATCCGTTTCAGCACACACGACCGAATTTCGAGACTGCACGCTGACTGAAGAAGCGTATCAGGGAATGGCCCGTACGATCGCCGGACTGACTCATACTGCTCTCGATCTGATTACAACTCCGGAAAAAATGAATCGGGTAAAAAAAGAGTTTAATGACACTGTCAGAAATTAAGAAAGTCTGCCATTATGTTTAGAAAAGGGGACTATAATGAAAAAAATCATGCTGATCGGGCCGATCGAATCTGGAAAAACAACCTTATGTCAAAGGATCAAAGGGGAAGTTCTGTCTTACAGTAAAACACAGGCCATACAATTTGATCCGGGAATGATCGATACTCCTGGAGAATTTCTGCAGCATCGACGTTATTACAACGCTTTGCAGGTTACTTCTGTTGAAGCAGATGTGATCGCCTTTGTATCCAGTGTCTCTGAAAGGGAACAAACTTACCCGCCCATGTTCGATTCCTATTTTTCAAAGCCTGTCATTGGCATATTGACTAAAATCGACCTGGCAGAATCAGAAAAAGAGCTGAAAGATGCACAGGAAAGACTACAAAGGGCCGGAGCTGATAAGGTATTTAAGGTCTCGGCATATACAAACGAAGGAGTAGAAGAGCTTGTGAATTATCTACAGGATGAAGAGAGGACAGACGCCTGAGTCATTTTATGTGATAACAATACAGAATAGAGTTGCCTTCTAAGCGCTTTCTTGTTATTATGTGGGTGATAGAAGACAAATTCATAAAACGCTCTAATTAAGGAAACCGGTGAGAATCCGGTACGGTCCCGCCACTGTGAGAGCCTTTCAGGTTCAAGTCAGATCGTTAGTTAGAGTTTACTATAAATATAAGGGCTCTGTTTCGAGGCAAAACAGAAAGCTTTATGGCCTATGACCGTCTCATAGGCTTTTTTATTTCTCCAGAAACGAACCTCGATTTATTAGTGTTTGAAGAAGGAAAATTCTATCATGATCTGCAGATCGACAATTGTTTCACAAAGATCACAGGATTAATGACGGAGAATCTCCAACGGGGGAGAATCGGTACAGCGAAGTACTTCTCTGATTTATTATTCAATTTTTTTACATTTTGATTAAGTAGAGGAGAGGTATAAATGAAAAAAACAGTCAATTTATTCACATTATCTTTATTATCCACACTAGTCATCACAGGGTGCAATACAAACGATACAGAAAATACTGAAGATGCTGCTGTTGAGG
Organism: Alkalibacterium sp. m-11; assembly: GCF_054658155.1. Classification (NCBI taxonomy): domain Bacteria; kingdom Bacillati; phylum Bacillota; class Bacilli; order Lactobacillales; family Carnobacteriaceae; genus Alkalibacterium; species Alkalibacterium sp. m-11. The sequence goes on along the minus strand of NZ_BAAGIR010000049.1, from coordinate 1,276 downwards.
AAAACCAGTCAGAAGAATCTGTGGAAACAGCTGAAGATACTGCAACTGTGTCTATCGTCTTACAGGAAGGCGGAGACGTTATAGAAGGATCGGAACAGGAAGTGGAAGTTGAAGAAGGGATGACTTTGCTGGATGTGATGCATGAACATTATGACGTTGAAGATGATGGGGGATTCATTACATCCATTGAGGGGATATCTCAGGATGAAGAGGAAGGACATTGGTGGCTGTTCGATATTAACGGAGAAATGGCACCGGCTGGAGCAGGAGAGACTTATCTCGATGATGGAGATGAAGTCGTATGGAACTTAGGCGGAATGGACTAATGGCTTCCGCTCATCCCGCCAGGAGGATCGCCATACTGTCGATGATGGTTGCAGTTAGTCACGTGGGACGTCTGATGTTTCAATTTCTGCCTAATGTCCAGCCGGTGACTGCCATACTTATCATCCTGACTTTGTCGATGGGAATGACAGATGGAATGATCGTTGCTGTTCTGTCTATTCTGGTTTCCAACTTAACCCTCGGGATGGGGATCTGGACAATTGCCCAGATCGCATCATATATTATAATCATTCTGATCACTGGCGCATTGATTAGGCCAGTATTTCAGAAACTACCAGTGTGGGTGATGATCATATACACTGCGTTTACCGGCTTGCTGTATGGATTTGTTATTTCAGTTATCATGTCATATCTGCTTGGACTGGAAAGTTTCTGGGTGTATTACTCGTTCGGTATTCCGATGGATATCATGCACGCATTTGGCAATGGCGCATTTTACTTCGTACTTTCTCCAGTATTATTTCCGCTTATCGAAAGAGGTTTAAAGCTGAAGAAACTATCCAAACGTGGGAATGAGAATAACTAAGGCAGTTTCTTTGACAGTAGTTTAAAGTTGATTACAAATTAATATGACACAATACAGCCGAGCCTGTCCGATTTCTATTAATGGAAAATCGAACAGGCTCTTTATTGATAAATTATTCAACGATTTTGTAAGAAAATCGATTCATGTTGATGAGTGTATTAAAATCAGCGGAAATGATTGGACAGTAAAAGTATTGTTCGCCTATGTTTTGTAACATGTTTCACATTAATAAAATCGAAAGTTTATTATATTCTTCACATACTTTAGTTTTTGTTTACACTATGTGTAAAATAGTTGTCGGAAAGTAAAATAGTAGGGCAAGAAATTAAAGTAGACAAAAAGAAAGAAGACCCTTAATCTAGAGATAACCACAAATCCAGAAAAGAGGTCTTCTTATGAATCAAA
>NZ_BAAGIR010000048.1:0-15698 GCF_054658155.1 Alkalibacterium sp. m-11 | reverse complement strand
ACCTCTTGGCATTGGCCAAGTAAAAGAAAATCAATGAGGCAGGGACTGCCTTTTGAGCCTACCCCTATCCGATTCCTCTGTCTGTATGAAGTCTGTGCAGACAAGAATGGAGTTCGTAGGAAGCCCCACTTCAAAATCCAAAGGATTTAAGTGGTGGGTAGTTCACATAAGACTGTAGACAATTCCTCCGGCTACCCCAGTCACTAGAATAATCTGAATAGGGCTTGCCTTGAATTTTCTCATAAGAAACAGCCCGGCTGCGAAGAAGAAGACAGAAACCCAGTTGATTTCTGAAAGGGCGATCGGCCAGTCGCTATGACCAAACATAGCTGTCAAGAAAATCGTTACACCAGCAGAAGCAATCAGAGCGACAACTGCCGGACGAACACCTTGTATCACACCTTGAACAATTGACAGGTTCTGATACTTGAAGTAGAAATATGCCAGAAGTTGAACAATAATGACAGACGGTAAGGTTACACCTATTGTAGCAATCATTCCGCCCATGATTCCTGCAATCTGGTTACCTGAAAAAGTTGCAGCATTAATGGCAATTGGGCCAGGTGTCAGCTCTGATAATGTCAAAATATCAATGAACTGCTGGTTAGTGATCCAGCCTTGAACTGTAATCAGTTCCTGTTCAATAAGTGGTAGCGAAGCATAGCCTCCTCCAAAACTCAGGATTCCAATCTGGAAAAAACTGAGAAAGAGTTCTAAGTAAATCATTTGCTCTCCCCCTTGTCGTGTTTATTCTTTAAGTCTATTAAAGTCATGATCAATCCAATAAGAGCCGAAACAAAAAGCAGCCACAAAATATTGACCTGGAAGCCAATGCCGGCGATCAGTGCCGCAATCATTACCAGTACGGGCACTATCTTTTTCTGTTTAATGATACGAAGAGCCATGTTTATGACCACATTTACGATGATTGCAGCAACCCCGGCCTGCATGCCCAGGAGCACGTTGTTGACTAAGGCATTATCTCTTACGACCAGATAAATATATGTCAGGCCAGTCATAATTACTAATGGGGGGAGAATTGTTCCCAGAACCGTGACCATTGCACCAGAAAATCCAGCCATACGGTAACCGATCAGAATCGATGTATTGACAGCAATAGGACCTGGCGCTGACTGTCCGATAGCAATCAGGTTCAGCATTTCATCCTCATCGATCCATCCCAATTCATTCACAAATTTCTTTTCCATCAGTGGCACGATAACGTAGCCTCCTCCGAAAGTAAACATGCTGAGAAAAAATGTCGATCGAAAGAGAGTTAAGTATAAATCTTTCTTATTCATATGATTCCTTCTTTCATAAATTCAGTACTTTATCAATTATAGTGGATTTCAAAGAGCTTTAAAAGGAAAAGAAAAGTATGATTTGAGTGAGTTTTCCACACAGAATAGGTATAATGATATAAAGGAGTCACGACGCATATGTGACTGTTGCTGGAGGTATAGGAATGATCAATTTACTTTTTTCATTGAACGAAAACTATGTCTATCCGCTGAAAGTGCTGATTCGGTCCATTTCAGATACGAATCCGGATGAGATATTCTGTATGTATTTGCTTCACACAGGGATAACGGATGAAACCTTAGAAGAACTGCGGACGTTTGTTGAAAAAGAGGGGCATGTTTTTGAACCGATTTACAGTAAAAACTTTTTCAAATCATCAGATAAAATAGCGATAACCAGATATTATGCATTGGAAATGTACTTATGGATGTTTGCACCATATCTACTTCCAGACCATGTTGATCGGGTTCTTTATCTCGATCCGGATATTATCTGCTTGAATAAATTGAGACCTTTATACACTAAACCGTTTCATGGGAATTCTTTTATTGCAACAAACTATAAGTATAAAACTAAATGGGTTCAGCCATTCAATAACTTAAGATTAAGAAATTTTGAATCTGATGATTATTTCAACTCGGGTGTAGTACTGATGAATCTCGAAAAATTGCGAAAAATTGAAAATACAGACCATATTGTCGAAACGATACGTGAAAATAAGCCATTTCTAATTCTTCCGGACCAGGACATTTTCAACCTGATATTTGTTAATGATATAAAAGAGGAAGACTGGCGGGTCTACAATATGAATCCCAAAGTTTATGAAAAACTGAGAATTCTTTTTCCTCAGAAGTATAATTATAGTAAAGTGGAAGAGAACGTTGTCTTTATTCATTATTCAGGAAAACATAAACCATGGGATGAACGGGAAAAATACAAGTATGCTTTGGGCAGATATTACTTTGAAGCAGAAAAGAAAGTGTACCCGGGACTTCATAAATTAGAAACCAGCAGGAAAGGAAGAAAACGATGACGAGAACAAAGGAATACGATTATTTAGTGATCGGTGGGGGGAGCGGAGGCATTGCCTCTGCCAACCGGGCTGGCATGCATGGAGCTAAAGTTGGCCTCATTGAAGAACACAATTTGGGAGGCACCTGTGTCAACCTGGGATGTGTGCCAAAAAAAGTCATGTGGTATGTCGCCGAAATGATGGAATCGATCGATCATTACGCTGAGGGTTACGGACTTGAGTTTGGGAATAAACCCAAGCTGAATTTTAAGAAGATGGTTGAAAATAGGGATAAGTATATCAAGTTCCTTCATGGGGCATATAAAAAAGGATTGGATGGCAATAAAGTTGATCTTATTAGAGGAAGAGCTGTCTTTGTTGATGAATCGACGGTCGAAGTTGACGGGAAGACCTATACTGCTGAACATATTATGATAGCAACAGGCGGAAAGCCCAAACGTCTTCCGATTCCCGGGGGTGAATATGGTATGGTATCAGATGATATCTTCGATTTGAAAAAACTGCCTAAAAGTATCGCAGTGATCGGCGGCGGCTATATTGGGGTAGAAATGAGCGGCATTTTCCATGCAATGGGGGTTGATACTCATTTATTCGTGAGAAAGCCTCAGCCACTATATAATTTTGATTCTATAATCTGCGAGGGATTCTCGGAACTTGCTGAGGTTGAAGGAAGAAAGATTCAGACGAACAAAACGGTGACTGAAGTGAAAAAACTGGGAGAAGACAAGTATGAGCTTGTGTTTGAAGATGGCAGCACGCATGAAACGGAAATGGTACTGTGGGCGACAGGGCGCACACCGAATACTGAAGGCCTTAACCTTGAAGCTGCCGGAGTCAACCTTTATCCAGGAGGGTATATTGAAGTCGATCAGTATCAGAATACTACTGGAAACAATGTTTATGCAGTCGGAGATGTGACTGGAAGAGTTGAACTGACACCAGTGGCAATCGCTGCCGGCAGACAGCTGTCTGAACGTCTATTTAATGACAAGAAGAATGCCAAGGTCGATTATGATAATATTCCGACTGTTATATTTACCCATCCGCCTATTGGCACCGTTGGGATGACTGAGGAGCAAGTCTATGACCTATATCCTGAAGAGTATATCAAGATATACAAGACATCCTTTACCTCAATGCACAGTTCGATCACTGGGCATAGACAAAAAGCATACATGAAACTGGTCTGTGTAGGAAAAAATGAAAAAGTGGTCGGCCTTCATGGAATCGGAAAAGGGATGGATGAGATTCTTCAGGGCTTTGCAGTAGCAATTCAGATGGGAGCAACGAAGAAGGATTTCGACCGGACGATAGCTATCCACCCGACTGCTGCTGAAGAGTTTGTTACAATGAAATAACCGTTTTGGCGAATGGCAGCTTTAATTTAATAAAATAAGGATAAAATGTGTCAAAAAATACGAATAATACCTTCGTGATTCGGATTAATTTTTCGTTTATTGTTGAAATGCCTCTCATAATGTACTATGATTAAGGCAACTTAATAAGAGCGTTATCTAATATAATTTAGCGATATGGGCTAGAGTCTCTACCAATCCCCTTAAAGGATTGACTATTAGATTAAACAATTGCGATTGTTTAAGATGTAGTTAATTAAAGGCGGCCATCCGTCTTTTTTTTGCTTTCTTAAACTTTATCCCATCCATCACGTTATTAGATAACCCTTGGTTAACGACTCCATGCAAGTGGAGAATCATAGAAGAGAGAGGGTTTTATCTTTGTTGGAAAAGTTTTTTCAATTAAAGGAGAATAACACAACAATCGGTCGGGAGGTTACTGCAGGATTAACGACATTCTTTGCTATGTCTTATATTATTTTTGTTAATCCTCAGATTCTGTCATTGACAGGTATGCCGACTCAAGCGGTCTTTCTGGCAACTGTTTTATCTACAGCAGTTGGTACACTGATCTTAGCTTTGTATGCAAATGTTCCTTATGCGCAGGCACCGGGAATGGGACTGAATGCATTCTTTACCTATACAGTAGTCTTTGCACTTGGTTTTTCATGGCAGGAAGCTTTATTCATGGTTTTCTTCACAGGTGTAGTCGGGACTTTAATTACCGTTACTTCAATCAGAAAGAAAATCATTCACGCAATACCTGAATCCCTTCAGCATGCTATCGGCGGAGGAATCGGTGTATTTATTGCTTATATTGGTTTAAAGAATGCGCAACTATTAGAATTTACATCTGAAGGACAGGACATTATTTCTGTCAACAATGAACCTTATACAGCCGGATCAGAAATCACCGGGGCGATTAATACTGTAGTCACTGGTGGAGGAATTATTCCTGACATGGGCACCCTTGCCAATCCTTATGCACTGCTTGCCATCATTGGTCTGATTATTATGGTCGTTCTGATGCTTGCCAATGTTAAAGGTGCGATCCTCATCGGAATCGTTGCGACAACAATTATCGGAATTCCTATGGGTGTGACTGATTTATCAGGACTGAATAACCCAGCTAATACTTTCTTGTCCACGTTCGGCGAATTGGGTGTGACATTTGGAGCGGCTTTCAGCTCCCAAGGGTTAGGGTCACTTCTTGCAGACCCATCACGTTATGCTTTGATTCTTATCACTGTCTTTGCATTTACACTGACAGATATCTTTGATACAATCGGAACCTTCATCGGAACAGGTCGAAAATCAGGTATATTTACTCTTGAAGATGAAAAAGCAATGGATCAGGGTAAAGGACTTAACACAAAAATGGAAAAAGCTCTTCTGGCAGATACTGTTGCTACAGCAGTTGGAGCAATCTTTGGAACGTCACCTGTTACGACATTTGTTGAAAGTGCAGCGGGAATCGGTGCTGGCGGGCGGACTGGGCTGACCAGCTTGACAACTGCTACTATGTTCCTTCTTACAGCTTTTATTGCACCAGTGATTTCAGTCGTTCCTGGAGCTGCCACAGCGCCAGCACTAATCGTAGTCGGTATTCTGATGCTGTCTGCATTTGCAGAAATTGACTGGAACAACCTTGAAGAAGCAGTACCTGCATTTTTCGCTTCTCTGTTCATGGGGTTCACCTACAGCATCTCATACGGAATTGCAGCAGGCTTCCTGTTCTACATCATCACCAAAGCAGTTAAAGGGAAAGCAAGCGTTGTTCACCCGGTTCTTTGGGCGACAACAGCTCTATTCATCGTCAACTTTATTGTCATGGGTATGCTTTAAAAAATATAATCTAATATAGTTGAATGTCACTGGGAAGAATCTGAAGAGTCTACCAGTGGCATTTTTGTTTTATCACGACTGTAAGGGGCCAAGGGATACCTTAACGGTTGTGGCTGGGAAGTAGTAGAATGAGCGTATAAAATATCCGATCAGACGTCGATATGAATCCATACTCAGACTTGAATGCTGAGTAAGGAAGTCAGATATTCAGATAAAAGACAGGCGCTGCTTTTCAGAGAAATCGGATAAGTGACGTTCTGGACAGAGGTGATGTAGAAGTTGTCCATTTCTTATTTTTACGCATAGTAAAAACTCCTAATAAAGCAGTAGAATTTTTAATATTTCTAATGAATACTTTATTAGGAGCATATCCGAAGATATTAGCAGTTAATTGGTCTTTTGTCAGTTCACTTGAACATTAAACTATTCGTATCTCAACGCATCAATCGGGTTGAGTCTAGCCGCTTTACGTGCCGGATAAATTCCGAAGAATACACCGACAGCAGTAGAGAAGAGCAGCACTAGCGCCACACTGCCCAGTGTAATAATCGGAACAATATCAAGGGCTCCTGCGATGATGTTGGACAGGATAATGCCTAATGTGAGTCCGATCATTCCACCAATAAGGCTTAGAATGATCGATTCCATCAGGAACTGAACCAGGATCGTACGCGTCGTAGCGCCCAAGGCTTTTCTGGTACCAATTTCTCTAGTCCGTTCGGTAACAGATACAAGCATGATATTCATTACTCCAATACCACCGACCAGCAGAGCGATAGCAGCCACTGCGGCAATGAAGTTAATGAACAGGCTTAACACGTTGTTGACCTGATCCAGCGCTTGAAGGAAATTAGTTGCGTTATATACATTATCTCCAACTGCATTATTTCTCAGTTCGAGAAGTCTGACGACCTGACTTGATACAGTATCAATCTGATCAGTACTCTCGACCTCTATGGAAACTGAATCCATTCCAGCCATCTGAGGCACCTGATTGCCCAACGTAGACTGAGGCATAGCTGCAAACAATGGAATCTGACTGGTATCGAAAGCACCTTGCATATCTCCAAAAGATCCTTCGACCACACCGACAATTCTAAGGTTCATCTGGCTTTGAGCAACCGTGACGCGCAGCGTCTCACCGATCACATCTGTAGTTCCGAATAAAGCTTCTGCACCGTCTTCGTCTATCACGACGACATCCTGAGATTCGTCAAAATCAACCTGATTGAAGTAACGTCCTTCAACTAATGTCGAGCTCATCGACTGACTGACATATTGAAGATCTGGTGTACCGTAAGATATGATGGCCTGCCGTGATTCATCGTCTGAAGAAATGTTTCCGGACGTCGTTTCGTTAGGTGAGATGTAGCGAATTTCATCAATTGAATCGCTTAATACATTCAGATCTTCATTGGATATCAAGTCTCCTGACTGTTCAGGATCGTTCGCATTCAGACTGATCGTGGTTGCTCCAATATCGCTGAAGGTTCGCGTGATTTCATCTGCTGCTCCGTTACCAACTGCCAGAATCGCAATAACTGAGGCAATTCCGATTATTATCCCGAGCATGGTCAGAAAGGAGCGCATTTTATTGGCAAAGATACTATCTATAGCCATTTTCAGATTTTCTTTTATGAACATTTACTCCACCTCCCGCTTCGGTATCTGTTTAGGAGTCAGCTGTTCATCTTTTTTCATCACACCGTCTCTAAAATGAACAATACGTTTTGTGTATTCTGCCATTTCAGGTTCGTGAGTAACCATAACGATCGTCGTGCCTTCATCGTTCAACTCCTGAAAAATTCTCATAATATCCTCAGTGGTTTTAGAATCCAGGTTTCCTGTAGGTTCATCAGCCATAAGAACAGATGGTTCATTAACAATTGCACGGGCAATTGCTACACGCTGTTTCTGACCGCCAGATATTTCGTTAGTTAAATGTTCCAGGCGATTGCCCAGACCGACTTTTTCGAGGGCTTCTGTTGCTCGTCTACGTCTTTCTTTATATGGAACTTTTCCATATACTAGGGGAAGCATGACATTTTCGAGGACATTCATTCTAGCCATAAGATTGAATGACTGAAAAATGAAACCGATCTCTTTATTTCTTATTCCCGCAAGCTCCGCATCCGACAAATCGGACACATCCGTACCGTTGAGCAGATAACGGCCACTGTCAAATCGGTCCAGGAGTCCAAGAATATTCATCAGCGTGGATTTTCCGGAGCCACTAGGTCCCATAATCGAGGTGAACTCGCCTTCCTGGATTTTAAGAGAAACCTTGTCCAGTGCACGTACGGTTTCTCCGCCCATTTTATAAATCTTTTCAACATCAGTGATTTCTATCATGAGCACACCTCCTCATTACTCGTCTATTTCCACTTCTGCTCCATCTTCAAGATCTTCGCCAGGAGAAAGAACAACTTGGTCGCCTTCACTTAACCCGTCAGTTACTTGAATACGCGCGTCAGACTGTATCCCTGTTTCGATCATGACTTCGCTGACCTGACCATCTGTTACGATGTATACATAGGGTTCGTTGTCCTGATTATAATTTAGCGCTTCAATAGGAATGACAAGTGCATTTTCAGCAGAATCTACTATAATATCCACATCGATTTCAAATCCGGCAATCAGATCATCTGTATCAGAATCGAAAGCAATCGTCGCTCCTAGGCTGATAGAAGAGCCCATCTGAGTCTGTTCTGACGTAGCTACCGGATCTATGGATGATACTGTCCCCTTATAAAAAGTATCAGCATATTCCATTTCAACAGCCTGATCGACATCTACTAGCGCAGCATCTGAGCGTGATAACTGAACGGCAACTTGAAGGTCGTTCAGATCGGAAACAACTAGCGACGGCTGGCCCTGCTGAGCATTTACGTCAACTTCCTCTTCGGTCACATTGACTTCCGTTACTGTTCCATTGAAATTAGCGGTGAAGCTTGTTCCATCGACGTAATTGACAAGGGTATCGCCCTCTTCGACTGAATCTCCTACAGAAACATTCAGTTCTGAAACGACACCCTGGCCGACAATCTCCTGAGACTGAGATGGTTCGATGATGCCTGTCGTTACCACGACTTCTGTAATGTCACTTTCTTCCACTTCAGCTATCCGCACTGTAACTGTATCGTCTTTCTGAGTAGTGTTGTAGATGCTGAAACCTACAAAACCTAAAAATAGCAGGAAAACAATGATTACTACCCACTTCTTTCCTTTCATATCATCTTCGTCCTTTCTATATTAAAGTACATTTTAGACACAATTTTAATTATACAGGTAGGCATAGACCTTTTCTATGAATAAGAGTGGAAGTCATGAAAATTTCAACGTTTAACGCTTTCGCATACGTATGCAGCGAGATGGGATTTTGTGCCACAGAAAGTGTATGTGGTAAACTATGCTTAGCTGAAGAAGAGACTGGAAAGAGCTACGGGGAGGAAATCTGGCATGAAAAAGAAAGTATTCGTAGTTGGAGATGTCCACGGTCAATATGACATGTTCATAAAGCTGCTGACACACTGGAAAGAGGAAGAAGAACAACTCATTTTGCTGGGGGATCTGGGAGACAGAGGGGAAAATCCAAAAGCCTGTTTTGGGCTGGCACGCGATCTGGTTGAGAATAAGGGAGCGGTCTGTTTGAAAGGAAATCATGAAGACATGCTGCTGGACTTTTTAAATAGCCCGCAACATTCAGCTGCCCTTTACGATATGAATGGGGGAATGGTGACTGTGCAGTCTTTTCTCGATATAAAGGAAGGACAGTATGATGCGGTTGAGCTGTCCGAAAGCGTAAAATCTCAGGAGCCCTGGTTGAAGCCATTCATCGAGTCCCTGCCATTGAAATATGAATGGGAAGATTATGTATTTACTCATGCTGGTGTGAATCTTACATTGAAGGACTGGACTGACACTTCTGACCGGGATTACGTCTGGATCAGAGAAGGGTTCTTTGATCAGCCTAATGACACTGATAAGACCTTTGTATTCGGCCATACCGTTACAGCAATGCTTCATGAAGAACGGTCGAACACAGATATCTGGCTGTCGGGGGATGGTAAGATCGGACTGGACGGAGGAGCTGTTTATGGCGGAACGCTTCACGGAGTGGTTTTCGATAAAGACGGCATCGTTGAGCAATATAAAGTCAGTAACACTGGATATGCATTCAGCCAGTTTTTCGGAGGGAATTAAAACAAAGTATGAAGATAGCGACAGTATCTGATCTGCATATCGATCGTAATGATGCATTTATCGAATGGGATCTGGAAAAACAGCTGACAGACAGGCTGTATGAGCACAAGGTGGACTGCCTGCTGATTGCAGGAGATGTGTCGAACCATTACGACACCACACACCGGTTTCTTAAAAAACTAGAAGAGATAAGCGGCATTCCGGTGCTGTTTGTTCCAGGGAATCATGACTACTGGGCGAGAGACCATGATATAGTAAATACGAATGAAATCGATCAGTTCTTTAACCGGCAGTCCTATTCACTTGTCGGTCGTCCTAAATTATTCGGAGACGATCTTGCTGTGGTCGGAACACCCGGATGGTATGATTACGGTTATGGCAACCATGAAAAGTACAGCAAGGAAGACTTTGAAAAGAAGCAGTATGGATTTGCCTCCTGGAATGATCGACACTACGTTAATTGGGGGCGATCGGATCAGACCGTCAGTCAGGATATGCTGGATCAGCTGCTGCAGGATCTCGAGGCAGTAAAAGACAGACAAGTCATTTTAATGACCCATGTGGCGACTCATCCTGAATTTGTCATTCCGCTACCACACCGGGTTTATAATTATGCCAACGCCTTTCTCGGTGCTAGAGCTTATGAGAAACTGTACGATCTTTATCCAAATATCACATACAGCATCATGGGACATGTGCATCTGAGAAAAACTGTCAGAGATGAACGACGGACATTTATAAGTGCCTGTGTGGGCAATCATAAACACTGGAAAATAAAGGACTTTACGACACAATTGAATAAAAGCATGGTGACCTTCACCACCAGCTGACGGACGGACAGGGGCTATCAATTTCAGATAATCCAGTTCGTTCGTTTTATTTTTATGTTAAAATAGATGGGATGAAGACTTAGAGGAGATGACCGTTTTGACAGATACACCTAAAGAACAGATCATACAACTTTTAAATAAAGAATTGACCGATTATTCGAAAAAGCAGATTCTATCCGTTTTGGACTTGCTTCAAGATGGCAACACTGTTCCGTTTATTGCCCGTTACCGGAAAGAAGTGACTGGATCACTTGATGAAGTACAGATCAGGGAGATTGAAGAACGCCATACTTACCTGACCAATCTAGAAAAACGAAAAAGCGATGTTCTTGCTTCGATCGAGGAGCAAGGTAAGCTGACACCGGAACTGGAAAAGGACATTAAAGCAGCTACTCAAATGCAGCGTGTTGAAGACTTGTACCGTCCGTATAAACAGAAGCGCCGTACAAAAGCTACGATTGCTAAGGAGCAGGGACTTGAACCTTTGGCGGAATGGATTCTGACTTTTCCTGCAGGTGATATTGAAGGTGAAGCCAGCCGGTTTATCGATGAAGAAAAAGGGGTTGAAACCGTTGAAGATGTGCTCAACGGTGTGCATGAAATTCTTGCTGAGTATATTTCTGACAACCCGACATACCGGACATGGATCAGAGAGTATACTTTCAACAATGGAACCGTTGAGTCCAGAGTAAAAGACAAGTCCCTGGATGAAAAAGGTGTCTATGAAATGTACTATGAGTATTCTGAAACAGTCAAGTCACTGGTGTCTCACCGCATTCTGGCATTGAATCGTGGGGAAAAAGAAGAGGTGCTGTCGGTATCGATCGACAGTGACGAAGACCGTATCTACGGGTATATGATGAAGCAGGAGCTGCCGGATGGGAAATCGACACCGGCAACAAATAAAGTGAAAGAAGCTATCAGTGATGCGTATAAACGTTTCATTGGTCCGGCTATCGAACGCGATATCCGAAATGAATTGACTGAAAAAGCAGAAGATCAGGCCATCGAAGTGTTCGGTGAAAACTTGAGTAACCTCCTGTTGCAGGCCCCACTGAAAGATCAGACCATTCTTGGGCTGGATCCCGCCTACCGTACAGGATGTAAACTAGCCGTCATCGATGCGACAGGAAAAGTATTGGCGATCGATGTCATTTATCCACATAAACCGGCTTCGGGTAGGAAACGTGAGGAAGCAGCCGGGAAATTTCTGAATATGGTGAAAAAGTATGATGTTGATACCATCGCTATTGGAAATGGGACAGCCAGTAGGGAATCTGAAACCTTTGTCGCTGAACAATTGAAATCAGTCGACCGCCAAGTGGCTTATGTCATTGTCAACGAAGCAGGTGCCTCTGTATATTCAGCGAGTGAGGAAGCCCGTAGAGAATTTCCGGATTTCCAGGTCGAAGAACGGAGTGCGGTCAGTATCGCGAGACGTCTGCAGGATCCCCTGGCAGAACTGGTGAAAATCGATCCGAAATCAATCGGTGTCGGGCAGTATCAGCATGACGTGTCTCAGAAAAAATTGACGGAACAACTGGATTTTGTAATCGAAACAGTCGTGAACCAGGTCGGTGTCAATGTAAACACAGCCAGTGCAGCACTCTTAAAACATATTTCCGGTCTGACAAAAACCACTGCAGAAAATGTCGTGACGTATAGAGAAGAGAACGGAAAATTTACTAGCCGTTCTCAGCTGAAAAAAGTCAAACGGCTGGGACCTAAAGCCTTCGAACAGGCTGTCGGATTCCTCCGTATTCCGGATGGTAAAGAACCTTTCGACAATACCGGCATTCACCCGGAAACCTACAAGCAGGCTGAAACAATCTTATCTATGGCAGGAGTATCTAAAGCTGATCTTGGATCTGATGATCTAAATAATCGCATCAGAATGCTTGATGTCAGTAAAGTGCTCGACGAAACTGGACTGGGTCAGGAAACTTATGAAGATATCCTGAATGCTCTAGTTGCACCTGGGCGTGATATGCGTGATGATATGCCTGCACCGCTGCTGCGCACGGACGTACTGACCATGGAAGATCTAAAAGAAGGCATGGAACTAGAAGGGACCGTCAGGAACGTGGTGGACTTCGGGGCCTTCGTGGATATTGGAGTGAAACAGGACGGTCTCGTTCATATTTCTAAACTGAGTAACAAATTCGTCAAGCATCCTAAAGATGTCGTTGCTGTTGGAGATATTGTCAAAGTATGGATCGAATCAGTGGACTTGAAAAAAGGGCGTATTGCTTTGACAATGGTAAATAAATAACAGGGTAAATTAGGATGTATGAGTGAAGAAACGGAGTGGGCAGTCAACATGCCGTTTCTTCCTTCTGTATGGGGGAGTGCATATGAACCAGAAAGAACTGCAGCAGCTGGTCGAAACGATTTCCTTGAACGATTTCGGTAAACCCTTCAGACACCAAGCTGCATTTAACAGCCGACTGCGTACTACAGGTGGACGCTATCATATGAAAAGTCACAATCTCGACTTTAACCCTAAAGTAATCGATAAGCTGGGTGAAGAGATTTTTATTGGAATAGTCAGGCACGAACTCTGTCATTATCATCTTCACCTTGAAGGCCGGGGCTATCAGCATAAAGATCGTGACTTCAAGCTGTTACTTAAGCAAGTAGGTGGCTTAAGGTTTGTCCCTTCGCTGAAAGAAGAAAAAGTCGTCCAGTACTGGGAATATCGGTGCACATCTTGTGACAGCCTGATCCACAGACAGCGTCGATTCAACATGAGTAAATATGTCTGTGCCAGATGTAAAGGCAACTTTGAACTGAAAGGCAGAATCGAACGGAAAACAGCGGTGAATTAAGTGTATAGAATGTTAAGAGGCTCCTAACTGATCGGTAAGTATCCGCTCAGCTAGGAGTTTTTCGATTAAAGGTGCCACTTTTTATAAATAAGGAAGAGAAAAGGTGGAAATATGTGGGATCCACATATTAACTTGGAACAGACCCATCTCTCTACTAAAGAAAAAGGGTGTGGGAAATGGTCCATAAACCGTTATATGACCCATTCGTCCATTATAATAAGACTTGAATGGGTCAAATATGACTATATGGTACATTCGCCTTAAATAAAACAAGCCCAATAGACCATGTATCTATATTTGACCCATTGGTAGATAGGAAAGCCTAACTAATCTACATAAAAAAAGATTAGTCGGCTCATAAAGTGATACCGAGCTGATCTTTTTTTGATTCAGGACAGGCGAATGCCGGCTTTTTTAAATGAGTCTTCGAGTTTTGTAAGGTCCCCGTCAAAGACATGACCGTTCATGCCTAATTTTGCTGCCCCTTCAATGTTCATCGCCAGGTCGTCGATGAAGAAACAGTCAGCTGGATTGAGATCAAAGTGAGCAAAGAACTGTTCATAAATAATCGTGTCAGGCTTGATGCATTTCCAGTCAGAAGACAGGAAGAGTCCGTCAAATAATTCAATGCCTGGGATGACAGCCTTGAACTGGTGAAAGTCCTGAGACACATTAGATAGCAGTAAGAGCTGGTACCCGTTAGTTTTCAGTTTATGTAGGATTTCTTCCATCCCGGCAATCGGCATCATGTTTTCGAACCATGTATCCATCAGACGGGGAATAGATGGCTTCAAGTCTTCAGGGACCCGATCCTGTGCAGTCGCGATAAGTTTTTCTTTTGTAATGGTCCCTCTATCGTAATCCAACCATTCATCCGACAGAAAAATGGCATCGAGCAGGAGCTGCTGAGACGTTTCGTCTTCAGTAAACGATTTAATGAATTCTGTGGGCGCGTAACGAATCAGAACATTACCCATATCAAAAACTACCGTATTGATCATGTGTTTTCCTCCTAAAATCTTTATATCTTTAAGATAACATACCGGGATAAGGAAGTAGAGCACAAGTTATATCTGTTCAGTATATTGACATTTTACTCAAACATTGATATGATAGCTTCTGTTGAGAAAATAGCGCACGTGGCGGAATGGTAGACGCGTCAGCTTGAGGGGCTGGTGGGGCGATGCCCCGTGGAGGTTCGAGTCCTCTCGTGCGCATCCTATGAAAAATGCAAGTGAGTGTGTCTCTGAAATGAGGATGTCAAATCCTTATTTTCATGTGACCTCACTTGCATTTTTATTTATACCACAAAAGGCCTTTAGCGAGACACTATCTCACTAAAGGCCTTTTGTCCTGCACTAATGCTACAATAGAGCATTAAAGTGCGTTCCCTTATTAATATTACGGTGTAACATCCCAGATTCCTTTTTCACCTGAAAAAGAAAATAAAGGTTCCCACTCGACTTCTATAGTTTCGCCATTTACTGCGTAATGTGCTACGCCATCAGTTGAGCGTCCGCTTGAAACAGAACCCATTGAATTGTCGTTCGGGTATGTATCTGCTTGGGAGCCGTCCACATAAACATCAAAATCCATACCATATCCATAGTCGTCATCTGTGTCGTTTTCAAGTGTGTAATAAATAGCAATGACATGTTCGGGCTCATCTTCTTCGAACTGGTTTCGTTCGTCAGTGAACTCTGCATTGGTGATGGTCATCGTTATATCATCAATTGTGATAGACTCTCCAATTGACAGTAATTCAGACTCTTCAGGCTCCACTTCCACTTCAGCTGTTTCTTCTTCAGTATCTGCCTCTTCACCGACCTCTTCTGACTCGGTTGCTTCTGCTTCAGTGTCGTCTTCAACAGCTGCTGAATCGTCATCATCTGCTGGAGTATCTACATCGTCACAAGCTGCTAGTAAAAATGCGCTTGCAGAAATTAAAGCCAATAATTTCTTCATTTCCATCTACTTTTCCTCCTCGTAAGTTATACCGTTTTGGTTGACAGGGTAGAAACTGACGTAGTGAGTATGTCTTCTTGCCCACGACTTACTGTAAGACCAGAACCCTATCATAGCGAAAATAATCCTACAGCAATATATATTAATAAATATTTAATTACTCAAGTTTCGCACCCTAATAAATGCTTCACAATCCTATCGGATTAACCCTCACCAAAGAAATTACGCAGCAATTTGTTCTTGGTTTGACTGATTTCCAATCAAAATTTCTTTGAATGCCGCCGGTAATGTGTCGATTAATTGATCGAGCAACGCCGTTACTTGTTGTTCGGATAAT
>NZ_BAAGIR010000047.1:0-15742 GCF_054658155.1 Alkalibacterium sp. m-11 | reverse complement strand
TTTGATTCATAAGAAGACCTCTTTTCTGGATTTGTGGTTATCTCTAGATTAAGGGTCTTCTTTCTTTTTGTCTACTTTAATTTCTTGCCCTACTATTTTACTTTCCGACAACTATTTTACACATAGTCCAGTTCCTTTGCTTTGGCATGTCTGAGTACATTGGACAACAGCTCCTGAATGATCCTGAAAAAGTGGTCTTCCATGGTCTGAGCCATTGTAATCGAATCGATTGAATAGTGGATAACGATATCTATCTTCCCCCCCAGTTCCTTCAACAGCTGTTCTATCCCCTCCTTCAATGATTTACCGTCAAGCTGGATCGGTCTGAGATGAAGAAGCAGCGCCCTCATTTCGGTCTGTGAGGCATTTATCGTCTGTTCAACCATCTGGAGCTGTCTGATGATCGAATCAGGACAGTTATCTATCTGCTGATTCACTGCAGACAGCATCATTGAGGATGCGAACAGCTGCTGGCTTACTGAATCATGCAGTTCTCTGGCAATACGATGCCGTTCCTGCTCCAGGATTTCCTCTTTCGTTTCACTGCTCGCTCCGCCGGTTTCCTGAGCATTTCTTAAAGCCTGATCAGCCATGAACATCAGTTTTTCATGCAGGTTGAGAAACTGCCTGTCGACTTCTTCGCTCACCTGCAGCGGTGTATCCAATGAGTACATATTTAAAAAAATTGAGGCGGAATAATGACCTTGGCTCATCATTCTTAGTCCTTCTTCGACTTTCCTCAGTTTCTTTCTCTCAAAAGCTCTTAGATAAGTAAGCGTACTGACAGACAGAACAAATGAGAAAAGTATCAGGTAAACGATCAGCGAAATACCAATGAAATTCGCCTGGTAAAATACGCTTATCCACTGATTTTCTGATAGGGAGAGCAGAATAAAAATAGTTATGAATACTAAGGTAAACAGATACAGAATAAAAAATTTTGCCAGTAAAGATAGAGACTTTTTCATAAATAAATCACCTCTACTTCACCGACAAGCGTATTGGCCACGATCCTCAACTTTCTAAGTGAAGACTGATAATCCTTCGACTGCCACTTTATGGTTTCATTCTTGAGGTCATATTCTTCTGTATCGATAACCAGTTTTCCCAGAGTCAGACTGATATCTAGAGACAGCGCGACATCCTTGGGTACAATGACTTTTGTGTCTCCGAACCCTTTTCTGATGATAATAGTATTTTCTTTTTTGGGTAAAATAGTATTACCTAAATCAAAAAAAGTATCTCCCATCATCTTGGTGAAATTCTTGTCGTCCCACTCGAAAACTTTTTTTCCTTCCGAGTCGTCACCGAACCATCTGTTTCTCGTAAACTTCATTTCTGTTTCAGTCTCTTCATCCCATTCTACTGATATAAACTCCTTCTCATGCCAGTATTTATTTCTTCGAAATAAAGGATCCCTTATAGTACGTGAAAGTTTACTGTCAGAGTTGAACTCTACTATAAGAAATACACTGATAATGGCCCAGAAGGCACTGGTAAATACAAGTGACAAAGCAAAAAACACTACACTTGTCCAGAGCCACTGTGACTTTTTCCCGTCGTCAGTCCTGGAGAACTTGTATAGCAGGAGAAAGAACAACCCGGCAATAAAGAACAGGAGAAGCATCCACGTATTAAATAGCTGATAGAACAGCCAGACGAAAAGTAAAATCATGATCGATTTGTAAATAGAAGAACTCATGAGCAGCTCCCCTCCTCTTTGTTATAGTTACAGTATATCTAAATAGCAGCTTAATAGCACTAGCTTCAATGAAAAATCGGTCTCAGGTTGGATAAAAATAGGGCTGAAAGAAGAGGCAATCTCTCCTTTCAGCCCTGTTAATCAAAATACGTTTGTGATTTCAACTTCAATTGTTCCGCCAGGTGTATTAATCTGGACTTTGTCTCCGACTGTCTTCCCTAAAAGCGCCTGCGCTATAGGAGATTCATTGGAAATTTTACCTGAAAATGGATCTGCTTCTGCTTTTCCAACGATTGTGTACTCTTCCTCGATTCCGTCCGGCAGTTCTTTAAAGATAACTGAACGTCCAAGAGTGACTTCACCCTCCTTGGAGTTGGAGCTGTCGATGATCTGTGCATTCTGAAGCATGTTTTCGATCGTGCTGATACGTCCTTCAATAAATGCCTGTTCATCTTTCGCAGATTCGTATTCAGAGTTCTCTGACAGGTCTCCGAATCCTCTAGCAATTTTTATTCGCTCGACGACCTCTTTACGTTTTACCGTTTTCAGTTCGTTCAATTCATTTTCTAACTTTTCTTTGCCTTCTAGTGTCATTGGATAGACTTTTTCTGTCATCATTTCATTCACCTCATAAAAAATACTTTTATATCTTACTGTTTAGAATCAATTGTTAAAATAATATAAGAAAGAGCTGTCAACTAATTTCTCAATGGAACTAAGATACCACGAACATATGACGTTGTAAAGCGTTTTTAAGAATTAAGCGCCCCTAATTAAAGGGAGCGCTCTTCAAATATTGTATGAATCTTTGTAGTCATTAAATCGATCGCTACCTGGTTTCTTCCCCCTTCAGGGATGATCAGATCTGCATATTTTTTCGTTGGTTCGATAAATTGAGCATGCATGGGTTTGACCACTGTCAGATACTGGTCGATGACACTGTCCAGTGTTCTTCCACGTTCTTCAATGTCCCTCTTAATACGACGAATGATCCTGATATCGTCATCTGTATCAACATACAGCTTGATATCCATCAGGTTTCTTAAGCGGACATCTTCAAGAATAAGTATGCCTTCCAGAATAATTACTTCTTTAGGATCCTGAGTAATTGTCTCTCCACTTCTCGTATGTTTTGTATAATCATACACAGGTTTTTCGATACTATTATAACCTAGTAGCTCGTTCAGATGATTGATCAGCAGGTCAGTATCAAAGGCAAACGGATGATCATAATTGGTTTTTAGTCTTTCTTCAAAACTTAAATGATCCTGATTTTTATAATAAGAATCCTGTTCCAGCATCATTATGGACTTCCCAGGGAAATAGTTGTATATCGCCTGACTGACACTGGTTTTTCCACTTCCGGAACCTCCTGTTACACCTATGACTATTGGTTTATTCTTATCGTCCATGCTTTAATTCCTTCCCTGTTTCTATTTAAATGGTTTTCTCAAGAAAAGCACTGAGCTCTTGTGAACTCAATGCTTTTTTATTATCTTAAATATTTGTTTTGATATTCAAGGTGCTGTTCGTATGTCTCAGAAAAATATATCTTCCTAGTAGATAGATCTGCCAGGAAAAACATGTAATCTGTCTCAGCCGGGTTCATACTTGCCCTAATGGACTCTTCATCCGGGTTATTGACCGGCCCAGGTCCTAATCCTCTGTGTTTATACAAATTGTACGGCGAGTCCACTTCAAGATCATCATATGTGATCCGTTCCTGGTGTTCTCCCAACGCGTAAGTGACACTCACATCGGTCTGAAGAGGCATGTTGATTTCCAGGCGGTTATAGAATACTCCTGAAATGAGTTCCCGGTCTTCATAAGTTATTCCTTCACGTTCTATGAAAGAGGCCATCGTAAGTATTTCGTGCACTGTGGTTTCTCTTTCCTCTATTTCCGCATAATACTGCTCCATAACTTGGTTCATTCTTCCAAGCATCTGGGTCACCAGTTCTTCTAGCGTAGTATCTGCAAATACTTCATAAGTAGCGGGGTAAAGGTAGCCTTCAAGTGTATAGAGCGTTTCTTCTCTCAGGTCCAGGGCTCCTTCAAGCAATTGAGGATACCGTTCCGCTGATGCTTCAAGAAACGCATCATCTTCTACCAGTTCGAAGAATTCCTCGATAGTATACTCAGTCTGATTCTCAACGACAATGGCTACCTGCTCGATCGTGTAGCCTTCGGGAATAGTTAGCCTGCCCGTTGACTCTTCTGTGATCGGAGTAGCGCCTTCCTGCAAATAGGTGACGATTTCGTCAGTCGACATTGATGGAGAGAATAAGTAGTACCCGGCCTGAAACCCTTCTTCACCCGTGAATCTCAAATGGTAATTGAAGACAAAGGCGCTTCGAATGATGTTGTTTTCTTCCAGAATACGTGCAATATCCGTTCTTGATGATCCGATGGGAATCTCAACAGGAACATCCTCATTGCTTTCAGCTTCCAGTGGTTCCAGGGAGGTCGTATAATAATGATACCCCGATACCACTAGTATAATCAGTAGTATGATTAATATAGAAACAATACTCAGAACAATTTTCCTTACTGTTTGAGTAGATTGTCTGTTGGGCATAAACTGTCCATCCTTTACCTGTGTAAGTTATCTCTATCATTATACACAAATTGCAATACAAGCGAAACATTTATTTTGGCTAGCTTGTGCCCATAAGCATAAAAGAGAGTTAACCAATATTTTGAAATTCAGTTCAGAAAAAAAGGATGGAGAGTTTCTCCATCCTGATTTTACGATTAATTAATCGGCTTCTTCGTCACTGATGAATGTATTGAGAACCTCTTCGATCATTTCCCATTCTTCATCTGTTTCGATAGCACTCAGTGTACCTTCCAGTCCACCGTCTGCTTCTTTATAAGAAAAAGCTGATAATTCAACTTCTTCTCCTTCACTAGTGCCTGATGGGAAGACAAGTACGTATGATTTGTCAAAATCTTCAGAGTCGAAAGTGAAAAGAATTTCGTAAAGATCTTCGTTCCCCTCTTCATCTATGATTGTAATATATTCGTGCTCGTGTTCATGATCATGGTTATGGTCGTTTGTCATGTTTGTGCCTCCTCGATTATTTTGACTGCTGATCGAGATAATTCTGAAGAATCATCACTGCCGCCAGCTTGTCTATTACTTTTTTTCTTTTTTTTCTGGATGTATTTCCCTCTTCAATCAGCATACGTGTTGCCTGCATAGTCGTTAGACGTTCATCCTGATAGATCACCGGAAGTCCAAATAGAGTTTCAAGCTGTTCGCCGTAGAACAAGGACTGTTCAGCCCGTTGCCCGATTGAACCATCCATATTTTTCGGAAGACCTACAACTATTTTCTCTATCTCATATTCGTCGATCAACTCTTTCAGACGATCGAATCCCAGTTCATTTTTTGCTTCTCTGATCTGAACCGTCTCTATTCCCTGAGCGGTCCATCCGAAAAGATCACTGACTGCAACACCTACCGTCTTGGAACCGACATCCAGCCCCATTACCCTCATCTATTTCTCACTCTTTAGGTAATGTGTCACCAGTTCTTCCAGTACTTCATCACGTTCATGTCGTTTTATCAGATTACGCGCATCATTGTGTCTTGGAATATAAGCAGGATCTCCAGACAGCAGATAGCCGACAATCTGATTGATCGGATTATATCCTTTTTCTTCCAGAGCTCTGTATACTAATTTCAATGTATCTTCTACACTGTGTTCGTCAACATTTTTAACGTTAAATCGAACGGTATGGTCATTTGAAGTCATTAGTTGTTCCCTCCATACTTTTCCGTAAAAAAACTTATTGAACTGTTTTCATAAGTTTCTATCTGATTATATTTTACTAGAAATCAGGTCAAAGTACAATGTAATCTGGATATCATTTACATGTCGGAATAAATATGAGTTGAATTATAATGTTTTATTAACTGAGCTGTCCTTTTATCCAGTCAGATACTTCTGATAATGCCTGCTTAAGACCTTCAGGTTTTTTTCCTCCTGCCTGAGCAAAGTCCGGTCGGCCTCCACCGCCGCCGTTCACATACGGAGAGATTGCCTTGATAAGATCTCCAGCCTTAAGTCCCAGGTCAACTGCTTTCTGATTCATGGAAACAATCAAGTTGACTTTTTCTTCGTTTCTCAAGCCTAGAACAAGTACATCGGAATATCCTTCCTGTTTCCACTTGTCTGAAAGTTGTCTCAACTGACTCATATCTTTCGCCTTGATTTCTTCTGAAATAAATGTCAACTGGCCAGCGTCCTGTACACGAGTAAACACTTCTTCCGCCTGTGCATTAGCCAGCCTTGAATGCAGCGATTCGTTGGCTTGGTTCAATTCTTTAAGCTCTTTAAACAGGCCTTCGATTCGGGAAGGGACTTCATGAACGGATTGAACTTTCATTAATCTTGATGCTTCATTCAGTACTCTCAGCTGCTCTTCCATCCACTGATACGCTCCCTCGCTGGTCAGTGCAGTAATTCTTCTTGTGCCTGCTCCTATACCAGCTTCAGAAGTGATTTTAAACAACCCGATTTCCGCTGTACTTTTTACATGTGTGCCTCCACATAACTCTTTAGAAAAATCACCGATCATGACTACTCTGACATTCTTCCCATATTTCTCTCCGAACAGTGCCATTGCTCCAAGTTCCTTCGCCTTTTCAAGTGTAGTCTCAACAGTTTCAACAATAAGATTTTCCTGAATCTTTTCGTTGACGATTTGTTCCATTTGCTTAAGCTCATCATCTGTGACTTGCCCAAAATGGGTAAAGTCAAAACGCAGATGATTTTCTTCAACTAATGACCCTGCCTGATTAGCGTGATCCCCCAGAACATCTTTCAGTGCCCGGTGGAGAAGGTGAGTAGCTGTATGATTTCGTTCGATCAGCCGGCGACGTTTTCTGTCAATAACCAGTTTGTATTCCTGATCGACAGCTAGAGTCTGTCTAACTGAAGCGATATGAACAGGCTGCCCATCTGGGCCGGATTTCACTGTACTTACTTCTGCCAGAACGGTGCTGTTCTGGTCCAATATCAGCCCGCTGTCTCCAACTTGTCCACCTTTTTCAGGATAGAAAGGAGAAGCACTGAATATGAGCTGGGCTGAGTCACCGGAAGACACACTGTCAACAAAAGCTTCGTCTTTAATGATTCTCGTCAGCTTGCTTACTTCTTCGTCTTCAGTATACCCAGTGAACTCACTCTTGATTTTCAGATCACTTAACAGAGAAGACTGAACAGCCATCGATCCTTCAGCCTGACGTGCAGCTCTTGCCCGCTCTTTCTGTTTAGACATTTCTTCTTCAAATTCAGGATAATTGATTGTCAGATTCTGTTCACTTACAACTTCTTCAGTCAGTTCCACCGGGAATCCAAATGTATCGTATAGCTGGAAGACATCTTTTCCAGATAAAACAGTCTGATCAGCTTCTTTTAACGTGTCGACCAGTTCATTTACTTTATCCAGTCCGGCAGCCAGCGTCTCAAGGAAACGTTCCTCTTCATTCAAAATGACTTTTGAAATGAATTCGACTGCATTATCAACTTCTGGGTAATGTTCCTTCATGATCGAAGCCACAACAGGAACAAGTTCAGAGAGAAAAGGCTTCTCGATAGATAGTCGTCTGCCATGCATGACACTTCTTCTAAGCAGTCGTCTTAAGACATACCCTCTTCCTTCGTTGGAAGGCAATGCGCCGTCGCTGATCGCAAATGACAATGCACGTACATGATCGGCAATGACTTTGAAGCTGACTTTTGATTCTGCATTATCTTTATAGGACTTGCCTGAAATAGCCTCTACATGTTCAATGATCGGCATGAACAGATCTGTTTCAAAGTTAGTTGGTGTGTCCTGAAGAATGGACAGCATACGTTCAAGACCCATTCCTGTATCGATGTTCTTGTTTGGAAGCGGGTCATAGACATCATTAGGTTTATGATTGAACTGCGAGAAGACCAGGTTCCAGATTTCAAGCCAGCGTTCATTTTCTCCACCAGGATAATTCTCTTCATGCCCTTCAGGGAGGTCGTTGAAGGCCTCTCCCCTGTCATAGAAGATCTCAGAGTTTGGTCCACACGGGCCTTCACCAATATCCCAGAAGTTTCCTTCTTCTTTAACGATATGAGATGTATCGAGTCCGACTTCTTCTTTCCAGATCCGTTCTGCTTCCTCATCATCCGGATAGATCGTCACATAAAGTTTCTCCGGATCAAGCGCCATCCATTTCTCGTCAGTCAGAAATTCCCATGCCCAGATGATTGCTTCTTTCTTGAAGTAATCACCGATCGAAAAGTTTCCAAGCATTTCAAATAAGGTATGGTGTCTGGCAGTTACTCCGACATTTTCAATATCGTTTGTTCTGATACTCTTCTGTGAACTAGCAATGCGTGGGTTTTCAGGTTTGACCGTACCGTCAAAATATTTCTTCATCGTTGCTACTCCGGAGTTCACCCACAGTAATGAGGGATCCTCCACAGGTACCAGCGATGCACTTTTTTCTATTTTATGTCCCTTTTCTTTAAAGAAATCAAGATACATCTGTCTTAGTTCTGCACTAGTTAATTTTTTCATTCGACTCGTCCTTTCAATTTTTAATGCCATAAAAAAAGACTGAATACAGTTACTGCACACAAGGACGTGATTACGCGGTACCACCTTGTTTGCAATAACTTCTATTCAGCCAGTCATTACCTCTTCAGTCTCGTTAACGCCGAGAAAGCGGCATAATTTCTTATGCAGAGTTAAAAGGGAGCACCAAAGACTTCTGACATTCTTTCACCGGAGTGAATGTCTCTCTAACTTTTTATACCTTCAGCATGACCTTTTCAATTGATAAAAGTATAGCGCAGTTTCCTTCTCCAGTCAATATGCTTGACCTGACAGTTTTTCTATCTTATTCATCATCTGTCCGGTCTGTCTCATGATGAATAAAGTATTTTTCCAGGCTGAACCCTCTTCCGAGCACTTCGCTTGCCGGCATGGCCACGACGAATGCATCCGCATCAGCTTTAAGCACGGTTTCTTTAAGCAGAGTGAATTCTCTTTCCTGAATTACTGCCATCAGCATTTCCTTGTCAGTATTTCCATATCCACCACGAATGCCCAGATTTGTAACACCGCGCTGCATCGTGTGCAGAATCTCTTCTCTGATATCCTGTGGGTTATCAGAGATAATGAAGACATTTTTGTTTCTGTTAAAGCCGAGCTGAACCAAGTCAATCGTACGAGATACGATGAACAGAGCAATTAGTGAATACATGACTGTTTCTACATCAAATACCAGAAGAGCGATCAGGATCACCAAACCATCTACCATGATGGTGCTCAGTCCCAGCTGCAAATGAAGGAACTGATAAAGGATCTGTACAATTATGCTTGTACCTCCTGTTGACGCTTTTGCACGGAATACGATTCCGACACCCAGTCCAGTCAGTCCCCCACCGAACAGTGCCGCCAGAAGTGGATCAGAAGTCAGCGCAGGAAAGTGACCAATGAAGCTCAAAAAGAAGGGCAACAGCAGGCTGCCGAGAATCGTTTTATACCCGGCAGCTTTTCCCAGAAGAACAAAACAGAGTACGAGCAGCGGTATATTTAGTGAATACTGGAACAGCGACGGACTCCATCCGAACATGGCATTGGCTGCGATGGACAGACCAGATACGCCTCCTGATACGATATTATTTGGAAGCAGGAAGACCTGGAAGGCTATAGCTGTCAGAAAAGACCCGAAAATGATATAGACATAATCCACCGCACTCAATGTGTATCGTTTTGCTACTCGTAACATTTTATTCCTCCTAATAGGGTATTTGTTCATTTTGATTGCAACTAGCCTATTTTAACATGTCTAGCAAAGAAGTAACAACCACTATCAGGTCAGTTTGTCAAAAATCTTATTAAACTCAAAATATCCTTACAAAATTATTATTTTAACGTATACTATAGCTATATCAAATAGAGTTGGTGACTGAAATGGCTGGCAATTATACTCATCTAATTTTTATAGTCAACGAGTTTTCACGAAAAGGCAAACATACAAAGAAAGCAATTAGAGGCCATATGCTTAGGTATTCTCTTACTTATGAAATACATACAACGCAATATAAGCGGCATGCGGTAGAGCTCGCCTGTACTTTTTCAGATGAAAAGGCTGACGACTGTCTTATCATTGCTGTAGGTGGTGACGGGACATTAAATGAAGTAGTTGAAGGCATCTGCAGATCGGCTAAGAAACGAGCCGTTTCTTATCTGCCTACTGGGTCAGGAAATGACTTTGCCCGTTCTCATGACTTATCCAGATCGATCGAAATATCTCTTGAACGGATACTCTCAAAAGCTGAAGAAACAGAGCTTGACGTCATAACAGGAGTGTCCGACGCCGAAAATCTTATTGCAGTAAACAGTTTGGGTTTTGGTATCGACGGCATGGTAATTGCCAAACTTGATAACAACAAAAAAAAGAAGACCGCTGGAAAGTTTTCTTATTTACTGTCTGTTATTTCAGCCTATTTCGCTCAGAAATCATTTTCCATGAGTATTCATAGTGAAAGTCTGAATCTGTCATTCGACGAAATTCTTCTTATCGTCTGTGCCAACAATAAGTATTTTGGCGGAGGCATTCCGATTCATCCACTGGCAGATCCGCAAGATCAGTACATCGATATCGTAATTGCTGATAAAGTCAGTTTCCTGGAACTTCTTCAGATTTTATATAGAATATTATCCAGTGAGTCTCATCTGTCTCATAAAAAGATACATGCTTACCGAGTAAAGTCCTGTACGTTGAAGTTCGATACGCCTCAGTACGGCCAGCGTGATGGCGAACTTATAGAGAAACATACTCACTCGATTACAATCGATACGATCAAACAACATTTCTGGGTCTGACAATCCTATAATTACAGCTACAGCCCCCCAGCTAACAGGAACTCCAGACGCAAGGGGGGCTATTATTAGGGCTGACACTGTTCCATGCCAATCATCGGATCGATACTGAATGAGTCGACCGCTTCAGGTGTAAGGATGTAAACATTCTTTTCTTCATCATCGCGTTCTCCATCTGAGTTATCTTCTTTTTCTTGTGTGCTTTCTTCAGATAGTGATGAAAGCCTCATTGCAAGAGATGTCTGCCGGGAAGTCGTATGCTCAGTGATGCTTTTTTCAAATGCCCGACGCTCTCCACATAGAAGCAGCGTTTGACTGGCTCGGGTTATTGCAGTATAGACAATATCCTTTTTCAGCATCCTGCCATAGCCAAATACTAGCGGCAGAATAACCATATCATATTCACTGCCCTGTGATTTATGTACAGAACAGCAGTAAGCCAAGGTAATCTTGTTCCATTCCGCCCTAGGATAAGATACTTCTGTGCCATCGAAATCAATGACGAGTTCTTCCGCATTAAGTTCTGATTCTTTAGCTGAAACTATCCCTACGATATATCCCATATCACCGTTAAATACATTTCTTTCCGGATCGTTGACTAGCTGAAGCACCTTGTCCCCTACCCGGTAAACACCATCAGGCTGCTTGACCTCTTTTTTTCGTTTAGATCCAGGGTTGAACAGGTTCTGTAGAAGCTTGTTCAGTTCGTTTATCCCTGCTGCGCCTTTATAGATAGGTGCCAGTACCTGTATCTGCTGAGAGGTATATCCTTTTTCGATCGCTTTTGAGACCAGCAGAGTGACGACGTCCTGAACCTTCTGGGTACTGCAGGTGAAAAAATTACGGTCCTGCTTCTTTTCACTGAAATCTTCAGGAAGAGCGCCTTTTTTTATTTCATGGGCGAGCGTAACAATTGACGAATCGATGCCCTGTCGGTAAATATCTGTCAGCTCCTGAAAAGGAACAACATTACTGTCAAGGATATCCTTCAGTACCTGACCGGGTCCTACTGAAGGAAGCTGGTCCTTATCACCGACCATTATCACTTTCATGTCGTCAGGAACAGCTTTAAGCAACTGATAGGCCAGCCATGTGTCTACCATCGACATTTCATCAATGATCAGTAATGAGCCTTTTAACACTTTCTCTGATTCCTGCAACTCTTCTTCATCATCAGATCCAGTCAGCCCGAGCAGACGATGGATAGTTGACGCAGGCAGGCCTGTCGTTTCTTTCATTCGTTTTGCTGCTCGTCCCGTTGGAGCAGCCAACAGCACCGGAAATGGTTGACCACTGTAATCATCCGGATCCAGACTCAACTCATTCAGTTCAGCAAAAACAGAAACAATGACCTCGAGAACAGTCGTCTTCCCTGTCCCCGGCCCTCCTGTCAGAACAAATACTGGGGACTTCAGAGCATCTCTTACAGCCTTTTTCTGAGAGTCTCCCAGAGCAATGCTTCGTCTGAACTCAAACTCATCGATGGCCTTATCGATACGTTTGTCATCTTCATCATCTGTTCCTTCATCGAGCAGTCGGTCGAATGCATTCGCAATGCCCCACTCGGATGCATAAAGTGACGGGAGATAAAACCGAGTTTCGTCTTTAATGACTGCCTGATCTTCCACCAGTTCGATTACGACTTCTGCTACTTTATCAGGATTGATCAAAAACGGACGACTTTTTTCAAGGATTTCGATCGTATGCTTCAGCAGATATTCCGCATCTACAAATGTATCCCCGCTTTTCATCGTCTGTTCTTCCAGCGTATATAGGATGCCGGCTTTGATTCTTTCCAGCGAATCCCCTTCAATCCCCATTTCTTCAGCAATGGCATCCGCCCGGTTAAATCCTATACCTTCAATTTCTTCGATC
Source organism: Alkalibacterium sp. m-11 (assembly GCF_054658155.1). Lineage (NCBI taxonomy): Bacteria > Bacillati > Bacillota > Bacilli > Lactobacillales > Carnobacteriaceae > Alkalibacterium > Alkalibacterium sp. m-11. The sequence continues at coordinate 3,285 of NZ_BAAGIR010000047.1, read as the reverse complement.
AGGATATACGGGTTCTTCTGTATCGTACTTAACGTATTGCCTTCGAAACGCTGATATACCTTATAGGCCAGCTGATTGGAGAGACCGAAATCATTCAGTGCAATGATGATTTTCTGCATGCCCTGCTCCTTATCCAGCACGGTAATCAGCTGCTGTCTTTTTTTGCTGTTAAGTTCTGAAATTGTGTCCAGAACTGACTCGTCCTCCAAAATCCTGTCGATACAGTGAATCCCTAAGTGGTTGACCACCGCCTGCGCACTCTTTTTACCGATTCCTTTGAACCGCGGGCTTGACAGATAAGCGACAATCGCTTCTTCACTGGATGGTTTCTCTTTCAGATATTTAATCGACTGAAACTGAACACCATATTTCGGATGATCTGTCCACTTGCCGATAAATTTGTACTGATCCCCTTCCTGAATCTGACCAAAATTCCCGGTAATAACCAGTTCCTTCTCCTTGAGCGTGTCACTCGATTCGTTCACGCTGATCAGCATCACTTTATAAAAATTTGAGGGATTGGAATAGTAGATGGATAATACTTCACCCGTGACAAAATGTTCGTTTCCTTTATCAAAAAGATTCTGCTGCATGCCGATCCCTCCTCTCTATGTAATTCAGATGATAAATCCCTGTTCACCACTCCGTCTAGCGCTTGTTTCTGTAATCGGTCGGTGAACTGTACTGATATAATTTAAAATTTCTATTGAAAGTTCTTAATGTATTGTAGCCGCATTGATGCGCAATTTCCTTCACTGGCAGGTCTGTGCTGTTCAAAAAATAAACCGCCTGTGTAATTCTGTATCGGTTCAAGTATTCCGTAAATGACATACCGGTGTACTGGTAAAAAAGCTTGGAAAGATAAGCATAGTCGTACTGAATGTCCTGAGCCACCGTCTTGAGGGTGCAGTCCTCATAGTAATGCTCCTCAATGTAAAGGAGAATAGTTTGAATGATTTTTGTTTTTGACGGAAGGATCCGCTGACTGAAAGTCGTGGATCGTGTAAGTTCGTCACAGAATTTATAAAGAATGCTTTTCTGTGAAAAAACAGACGTCATATTCTCCTTTTTAATATCGGCATTCACTGTTATTGTGTTGTTATCAGGAACAGCATGCTTGTACATTGAATAAAAGTCTTTGACCATTTCAGGAGAAAAGATCAGGAGCCTGCAGTGGGACTGATTCTCAGTAATCAGTTCGTGAAGCTGATTAGGAAAAATGAATACTCCTTCGTCTTCTGAAAGATAATAAGATTTCCCTTCGATCTTGACAGTCATTTCCCCTTGTTCAACTATGATAATTTCATAAGCTCTATGAAAATGTAATGGAAAGGAACTGTTTATCAGTTCAGCATAATTAAATGTCTGCGTCTCATCCATCCCATGCTTCTCAAAAAAATACATACAAGTTCCCCTCCCTCCGAAGTTCGCTTTTAATTATACCTTATTTTACTTCTATCATAAATGATGAGATCACATTGTGGCTAAAGGTCCTAGAGCAATAGACAATTAATGCAAAAAAGACCAGGAGCAGCTGGTCCAGTATTCTCCCTGACACTATTAATCAGGCAGGGACTGTCAGTTTCTCATGGTCTTAAGTAATGCGTCTTAAATATATTGAAGCAGTTCGGATTCCTTGTATGCTTTATCGATCAGACCGCCTCCAAGACAGACATCTCCATCATAAAAGACAATAGCTTGTCCGGGTGTGATCGCTCTGGCCGGTTCATCGAAGGTAACAACGGCCGTATTATCTTCTTTGTTCCAGTCTACCGTAACCTTGACGTCTGTCTGGCGGTATCTGAACTTAGCTGTACAGTCGAATGTCTCAGGCAGCTCCTGAGTCGTTGTAAAAGAAAACTGACTCGCTGTCAGATGAGTCGCATACAGGTGCGGATGAGTAAAGCCTTGTCCAACGATCAGCTCGTTAGTTTCAAGATTTTTACCGATAACGAACCATGGCTCATTAGACGTTCCGTTTCCACCAATACCTAATCCTTTTCTCTGACCGATCGTGTAGTACATCAATCCATCGTGCTGCCCCATTACATCACCATCTTCAGTCACCATTTGTCCAGGCTGAGCTGGAAGATAGTTCATCAGGAACTCTTTAAAGTTCTTTTCTCCGATAAAGCAGATTCCAGTCGAATCTTTTTTCCTGGCAGTCGCCAGATCTGCTTCCTCAGCGATTTTTCTGACTTCACTTTTGTCCATCTCACCAAGAGGGAACATCACTCGGGACAACTGATCCTGTGACAGCTGATTAAGGAAGTAAGTCTGATCCTTATTGGAATCGACTCCTCTTAACAGATGTGTTGTTCCATCTTCCTCGCGTCTGACTCTAGCATAGTGTCCCGTAGCCACATAGTCTGCACCCAGACTCATAGCATAATCTAGGAACGCCTTGAATTTGATTTCTTTGTTACACATGACATCAGGATTAGGTGTTCTCCCGCTTTTATATTCTTCAAGGAAGTAAGAAAAGACTTTGTCCCAGTACTCTTTTTCAAAATTGATTGAATAATAGGGCACGCCGATTTTGTTCGCTACCAGAGCGACATCTTTGTAGTCTTCAGTAGCCGTACAGACCCCATTCTCGTCAGTATCATCCCAGTTTTTCATAAATACGCCGACTACATCGTAGCCTTGTTCTTTCAATAATAACGCCGTCACAGAGGAATCTACTCCACCACTCATTCCGACGACTACTCTAGTATTGCTGTTAGCATTTGTCATCACTTCACCATCATTTCAATTAAATTCTGTACACTTGCACGAATTGAAGGTTCGTAAGTTTCCAGTCTGTTTCATTATACTTACTAAAAAGAAGAAATCAAGTCATCCCGGACTTTTTTAGGAGATTCTTATGAAATAAGGTTTCATATGGTATTGATTACCTTAACTGTATCGGTTCTGTCGTCAGTTTGTTCCGTTATTCGCTTGATTATCTGTCATTACAGACTATTTAGCTGGACCTGTATGGCTCAGTTTTTCCAACAGGTATAACTAGACGCGATCTAGTTATACCTTACAGATTCGATCGTCTGGGAAAATGTCACCAGAAGGGCTATAGCTGTAGTTTAAGCCTTCTTAGGTAGTAAAACTTCCACTAGAGTCTCTATAGTGGAAGTAAACTATTCTCTAAATCAATAAGCTGTCAGTGAACTACCCACCACTTAAATCCTCCGGATTTTGAAGTGGGGGCTTCCTACGAACTCCATTCTTGTCTGCACAGATTTCATGCAGACAGAGGAATCGGATATGGGTAGGCTCAAAAGGCAGTCC
>NZ_BAAGIR010000046.1:0-15868 GCF_054658155.1 Alkalibacterium sp. m-11 | reverse complement strand
TGCTTTTCTCTACCATACGTATAGTGTACCTTTAAATCCCCTCTCTTTTCAAATCAAGTGATAGTGATTAACGTTTGAGGTGATAGGCTTTCTAGCGGGTAAAACTTTATACTTTCCTATTCTATAAAAAAAACAACCGTATTTCAAGAGAATTCATATTTTAGACATTCAATTGAAATCGAACCGTTAGAAAACCCGTCATCATTCTATTTCGCCTTTTGTGTTACTGGACCGGGCTCTTCGAACATAGAAAAGAACGGCACGTCACACTCACCGTTCATCTTGTCCATTAGTATTAAGGGGAAGAACAACCGTAAAGACTGTCCACCCTTCTTTAACTTCTGCTGTAATTTTCCCTTTATGAAGTTCAACAATACTTTGAGCTATCGCAAGTCCAAGACCCGTTCCCGCTGTTTCCTGCGACCGGGAAACTTCGGCCCGGTAGAACCGTTCAAACAGCTGCTCGATAGCTTCTTCCGGAAGGGTTTCGCCATTGTTGCTCACTGTGACCTCTACGTTATTCTCTGATTGAACCGCATTGATGCAGATAAGTGTGCCTCCCTTTCCGTATTTCAACGCATTGGAGAGAAGGTTATGGAATACCCTGACTATTTTTTCCGTATCTCCTCGCATCATGATCGGGGTGTCCGGTGTACGAGTCCTTATCTCCCTGCCTTTCTTTAAAGCTTCCAGTTCAAAGTCGATGGCCATCTGTTCGATCAGCTGCCCCATATCAAACGTAATGTACTCCAGAGGGGTAGTCGTCTGACGTACAGTCGTGTATTCAAACAGATCGTCAACGAGAGCTTTCATCTGCTTTGCTTTTTTGTAGGCAGTATGGACATAGTCAGTAGCCTGACTGGCTGAAGTGAACCGCCGTTCCTCGATCAATCCCAGATAGCCGATAATGGAAGTCAGTGGTGTGCGGATGTCATGACTCACATTCGTTATGAGTTCATCCTTACTCTGCTCGATCCGTCGTTCTTCTTCCATTGCTTCTACGGTCGAATCGACAAGCACATGAATGCTCTCCACGACTTTACCGATATCCCCGCTGTATTTTCCTCTGATGCGATGTGTATAATTGCCTTGTGCAATATAGTGCAGTTCTTTGATAATATGCTGCAGTTCGTACTGGTGATATCGCCTCTTCAGGCGCCAGTATATCGCCACACCAGCAACAATGATAAGGAAGATGAAGACAAGAGGCGTCAGTCCCCACAGTTCCTGATTTCTGATATCAGCGAGCATGTTCCCAAAAATCCAGAAATCTCCAAAGACTTCGGGGAACGAGGTAACCAGCCAGTTGAGTATTTCAAAGACGGCGAAATAGCAAAGAAAGATAATCCCGGCTGTCACGACTGCTTCAAATGCCAATCGCAGTCGTTCTTTATTTGTTAACTGCATGCTGCCTGACCTCCGTTATCAATTCTCTATTTTATACCCTACGCCCCAGACGGTCTTGACAACTTTCTCTCCGCCAGTGGCTTTCTCAATCTTGTCTCGCAGATGACTCACGTGGACCATGACTGTCTTAGCAGGAACGAGACTTTCCTGCTTCCATACTTTTTCAAAAATCTCATCCGCGTTAAACACCCTGTTTGGATTAGTTGCCAGTAGATAGAGGATACCAAACTCCAACGCAGTCAGTTGTACCGGAACCCCATCAACAGTCTCGACCTGGTGATGATCTTTTCTAATGACCAGCGGGCCGATCTCCAATTCGTCCGCATCCGTATCCTTCGTTCCATAGCCGCTCCGTCTCATCAGTGACTTGACTCTGGCAAGCACCTCCAATGGATTGAACGGTTTGACGACATAATCATCTGCACCGTTTGTCAGGCCACGAATTTTATCTATGTCAGCTGTTTTGGCACTTAACATCAATATGGGCAGAGACGAGTCTTTCCTTATTTCCTTGACTACTTCCAAGCCGCTTTTCTTTGGCATCATGACATCCAGGATAAGGCAGTCGATGTCCAGGTGCTCCACTTTGTTCAACACGTCCTGACCATCATAAGCCTTTTCAACCTCAAAGCCTTCATTTTTTATATATATCTCTAGCAAGTCACAGATTTCTTTGTCATCATCAGCAACCAATATACGCATTGACCCCACCCTCTCATCAAGTTCCTCTTTATTTTATCATGTATTGTCCGTGCAACTCATAAAGATTTGTTTAAGGATTTAGAAGAGTTTTACTTGCCTTTCAGCCTCATAGAAACTTAACAGGCAACTTTTTCCATTCACTAAAAAAGCAGAGATTTCTCCCTGCTTTTCTATCTGTTTCAGCGCAGCAATGCGTCAATTGTTTTAGACACAAGTGTCGGCGCAACTTCAAAACTGTACGTTTTCTCAAGACGTTCTGTAAACTTGTGCGAGTCCTTACCGAACGGTCCGATGTCGACTACCGGAAGTCCCAGACTCTGCATCGCATCAAGAGGCAGCTTATACTTCGTACCGAAACCGGGCATGTTTTCCTTCAGTGCATCTATTTCTCCCTTATTCTCTGGAGCAGAAGCATAACTCAGATCCGAGATATATGGGAAGAACTTCTTATATACAAGTGTATAGTCGGATTCCGTTGTGGTCACCGCTTCCGCTACAGCATCCAGGAGATTCTTTTCTTTGTCTGTATCACCTTTGACGTAGATATGGGGATAGTAAGGCGGCGTAAAGTAGACAATGATGACCGGTTCCTGATTCTTCCACATGGTCTGAAGCAGTTCGACTTCCTTCAAAGCGTATTCCCTTTCATCTACCGTATCGTCGATCAGCCATTTTTCTTTCTCGCGGTCCAGAGCCTCAACTGCTTCCTGTCCCTGATCAGTGACTACCTGTTTTTTCAGTTCATTGTACGTCATGACTTTAGGCGCATAGGTGTACGGTTCAAACGCCCTGCCAGTCAGATCACAGTACCGCTCGTACTGCGTGTTCAGGTCATTTATCACTGACTTAAATGCTTCTTCGGCCACTTCCTTCATTTTTTGAAGAACCACATCCGGCGTCTGGCTATGTGTGGCGAAATTATAAAAGGCGTGAGCCGCTTTTGCCGTCTGAACAGAATACTCCGGTTTGAGGTCCTGCTGCTTAAGACTCATCGGTGGCAAGGTACTTTCTCCTTCAACTGTATCTGACAGATCAGTATTTAAGTTGATGCGTCGAGTCAGTTCCGCGACAAGCTGGTTCGGATCCAGTCCCTTGAATGCTTCACCGACATGCGTTTCCTTTCCAACAACATAAAAGGACGGCATAAGCTTCCCGACTGTTCCAATATACACATATTTATTTTCATCACCGGGATACTCGGAAGTCATGTAATCTGTGTTGATCAGTCCGGTCAGGTTCAAGTTGTTCTCATCTCTCAGGCGGACGATTTCAGGTACACATGAACGCATACCGGCTGAATTGGCTTCCTCGTCACACACCGCCGCAAACAGGATATTGCCGGAAAAATCATCCAGTCTGCTTTCTATTTCTTCCATTAGAGTCATAATGATCGCATCACCTGTTTTCATATCGAAAAGGCCACGCCCGAACAGGTAGTCTCCTGACTCCAGATCTTCACGCGCATCTTTTGACAGAAGCTCCTTGCGTTCATGCAGGAGCTCGGTCAGCTCATAAGGCATGTGTGCGAAATTCTTAAGATCGCCATAATCAGAAATACCCACTGTATCTGTATGGCCGATAAGAACAACTGTTTTATTATTCTCCGGATCTTTCTTTCCTCGAAGAAGGGCGATCACACTTTTTCTTCCCCACTTATCGTGCGGAACGGGAACAAAAAAGAGGTCTTCCGGGTTATCTTTAAAATAATCCATCTGCTGGAAAAACAAGTGGACTTTCTCAGTCACTAACTGCTCCTCGATCGTTTCTGTCACACTGCGCTGTCTTGTTAGGTCTACTGCTATTTCTTCAATTCGTTGAGCTCTGCTTGACATTGAACTGCCTCCAATATATTAAATCTTTCTCTCTGGTATTTTCCTAAGTATAGTCCCGAACGAGTCTAATCGCAATCCACTCCGCTGAATGTTTTGTGTCAGTTAATTCTCTTCCACATGATAAACATAATCTGCAGTCTTATACACCTGATTTTTCTCTATCCTGTTACGTTCGTCTTTTCCAATAGCCTCTTCTTCCCGGGAAAGCTGTTTTCCTCCTGTCGTCTCTTCAATGATTTCAATGGCGTCCTGAGCAACCGTGATTTTGAAGAGTTTCCCTTCTTCGAGTGCTGCCTTCGGTTTTTTCAGTCCGAGTGTCAGCGTGCTCAGAACTATATCTTTTATGGAAAAACGCGGCAATCTATAGGCTGAATAAGTTTTTTCTTCTGTCATGTTATATCTCCTCTTTAACGTAATTCCGAAAGAAATCTCCCACTTCTAAGCGTATGGGTGCGAAGCACCAGTGAAAGTGGGAGATGAATTTCGGTCAAGCGATAGCTTGAAGTGGTTAATGTCATTCTCATTTGGTATACTTTATATATAGACGATAACCAAGTCTATATAGGCGACAACCAAGCCTACTGAGTATTCCTTGGCGTTAGCCAAGTAAAAGAAAACCTATGAGGCAGGGACTGCCTTTTGAGCCTACCCATATCCGATTCCTCTGTCTGCATGAAACCTGTGCAGACAAGAATGGAGTTCGTAGGAAGCCCCCACTTCAAAATCCGGAGGATTTAAGTGGTGGGTAGTTCACCAAAAAAACTGTTAGACACGGTAACCAAGTGAGTACCATCTTTGACTCATCAAACTCGAAAGAAGAGCCCAATTCATGATGAATTGAGCTGCCTCCTTGTTTATCAATTAGTTTTTAGTCATGTTCATAGCAACAGCCACCATCATGCCTACTCCGGTACTGAAAGAATCTTCATCAATCCCGAATTTTGGATGATGATGCGGATATTCCATATCTTTCTCAGCATTCCCTGCTCCTATAAAGGCATAGGTACTGGGGACTAAGTCAGAAAAGGCTGAAAAGTCCTCCCCACCCATTGCAAGAGGGAATTCAAAGACCGCATCTCCGAAATGCTTTGTGGCGATCGCTCTGACCTGATCTGTTTTTTCATCATCATTCACAACTGAGCTGTACCCTTTAGAATAAGTATACTCATAGCCGGCTCCGTAGACGTCACACACATTCTTCACGACTGCTTCGATCCGTTCTTCAACCATTTCTCTCGTTTCAGGAGTGATCGAGCGGACGCTCCCACCTAAAACCGCAGTATCCGGAATTATATTTTTGGCTGATCCAGCATGGAAATTTGTCGTTGAGATGACCAGCGAGTCCAGTGGGGACGTTACCCTTGAAACCAGAGCCTGAAGCTGACTGATAATCTGTGCACCGATCAGGACAGGATCCACCGAGTTTTCCGGCTGGGATGCATGTCCACCTTTTCCTTTGATCAGAATATCAAACTGGTCCGAGTTCGCCGTTACCGGGCCATTCAGCAGGCCGATCTGACCTGTCGGAATCGGCGTAAACAGATGCTGGCCATAAATAAAGTCCAGATCATCAAACAGACCCGTTCTTACCATATTGACCGCTCCCCCGGGCGGCGTTTCTTCAGCATGCTGGAATATCAGGTAGACTTCCCCATGCAGGTCATCGATCTGACCGACCAGTACCTTAGCCGCGCCTAAAAGGATCGATGCATGTCCATCATGTCCACACGCATGCATAATATTTTTGTTTTCAGACACAAAGTCGATATCCGTACGCTCTTCGTCTATAGGCAATGCATCAATATCGGCACGCAAGCCGATTTTCTTACCAGGCTTAGCCCCTTTTATGATTCCCAATACACTTGTTTCAGTCGGACGTGTCACCTCTATCTGACCAATTGACTGCAGTGCTTCTTCAATATAAGCACTTGTCCAGTACTCTTCAAATGAAAGTTCCGGATGCTTGTGCATTGTCCGTCTCCAGTTCAATACATCTGCCATGACTCTATCGATTTGTTCGTTCATCATACTCATCCCCAATATTGTATTTCTCCTACTATATCATACATTCGGCCAGGTCGCTTTTTGTCACAAAAATCATTCCTTACTTTGTACAATCTATTCACTGACCGGATAAGCGTAGAACACGAAGCGCTCAGGCGCACTCCCCAGATAATTGAACGGGTAGCAGGTTGATACGACCAGAACTTCCTCTCCCATCTCCCCAACGACAGAGGTATCGTCCGCATCGACGATCGTTGTGTCTCTTATTACGTATGTGTAGTCGCCATAAGGCATTTCTACTATAAATTCGTCACCAATTTCGAGCTCTGCAAAATTGCGGAAGACGGTATCACGATGGCCGGACAGAACGATCTGTTCGCCTTGTCCAGGAAATGCAGTACTAGACATATGACCCACACCTAAATCCAGCGCATCCGGATCAGTTCCTTCAACTATTCCGATGCTCCGGTCAATCTTAGGGACGTGAAGGACCCCGATGGCTTCATGGGTCTGGGCTGAAAAAGACTCGGCCGGATTCTCGTCATCCGGATCGACTTTTTCACGCATAGTCTGTACCGCCTGTTCAGCTTCCGCCAAGGTAACCGACTGCATCTGATTCTGCTGATAAAGCGAGTAGCCAAACCACATCATTAAAGCCACCCCTACTGCTATCAATCCATTTGCCAGCCATTTCATTATATCCCTCCTCGTTATGTAAAAACAGGGAAAAGCGAAGAGAGTCGTTTCCTCTTCGCTCTCCTATTAAATTATGCTTATTTTACCTTATTTTTTCTTGCGAAGAAAGTGCATACCTAAACCAGAGGCCATTCCAGCCAGTCCGATCAGTCCAATCGTCCAAACCGCAGTAGCTGTCTGAGGCAGACGCTCTCCTCTTTCTTCATCATCTGAATCGACATCTGTATCAGTATCCCCTAAGTCAGATGGATCTGCCGGGTCTGCTGGATCCGCTGGGTCAGTCGGATCTGTCGGATCTGTTGGGTCCGTTGGATCAGTCGGATCTGCTGGATCTGTTGGGTCCGCTGGATCTGTCGGATCTGTCGGATCTGTTGGGTCCGTTGGATCAGTCGGATCTGTCGGATCTGCTGGATCTGTTGGGTCCGCTGGATCAGTCGGATCTGTCGGATCTGCTGGATCTGTTGGGTCCGCTGGATCAGTCGGATCTGTCGGATCTGCTGGATCTGTTGGGTCCGCTGGATCAGTCGGATCTGTCGGATCTGTTGGGTCCGCTGGGTCCGCCGGATCTGCTGGATCTGCTGGATCATCATCCTCAGCAACAAACACGCCGTAGATTGAGAATCCTGGAACGATAACTGAAATCGTATTGTCTGTTACCTCTCCACCGACATTTTCCCAGATACTCTCTTCTTCATTGTAATAATAGATAGTGACGTCTTCTTCTACAAAATCATTATCAATGCCTAAAGTCAATACGAAATCACCTTCGTAATCTTCTTCTCCTTCAGGTAGGATCAGCTCAACATCAATAATGTCTCCTGCAGCTGTCAACAGTTGCCCTTCTTCATTTACAAGTTCAGGTACAGTTTCTCCATCAAGGATATTGACAATGATCGACGTTCCTAATGGAAGATCACTAGGCATGGTGATTGAAATTAATTGTCCATCAACAACAATAGTCTGTCCTGGTAAAACTTCTACTTCTTCACCTTCATTAATCACTACCGCATCATCTTCGTGATCTACATCTCCCATATCATTGACCAAAGTAAGATTTCCGAACACTGATGGATCCTGGAAGCCCTGTCCAGTCAGGTCGTTCCAAGCAGCAGCTGCCTGACGAGCACCATCTACTCCATCATTGATCTGCATATCAAAACCAAGCGTGTGTCCTGCTTGGGGGGTGATATATTTCCAAGGAATAGCCATTTCTACAACATAACCGGAACCAAGTACTCGAGCAGCTGAATCGAATCCGTCACTGTATGCACTCGGGTTGAATGTTGCAAAGTTTTCATAGTTGACACGGTACTGACCGACACCATCAATATAGCTCAGTGTTGGCTCACCTGTTTCGTTGATAAATGCTTCTACTGAATCCTGTTCCCAAGGATTCTCTGCCGAAACATCTAGATTACCATCTGCAACTTGGAATAAAACATACAAGTTGTTTTCATCCCATAGCGCACGTCCTGTTCCTCTTGCCCCTTGCCATGCTGTCTGGAATCTTGAGATATTCATTACAGGTGCATCATTCCAGATGTCATCAATTTCTGCATTAACAACAGGAGTACCATATACGGCATAACTGCTGTTAGCTTCAATTTCAGCCTCTTCATAATTTTCAAGGAAACCATCTGGATCAACTACTGCATAATAAGCAGGTTTGGCTTGAAGACGGCCGTCAAACAATAACGGGAACCGTTCAGAACGCCAGCTGCTCGCATCATTCAATCCCCAGAATGTGACACGGTTGATTGAATCAGAATGTTCTCTGAAAATCTGGAATAGACGAGCATATACATAGCCTTGACGATTCCATTCAGCTTCAACATATTCATTTTCTGTTAATGTCGTCACGTCCAACTCAGTAATACCGATCTCGATATCAAGCTGTTCGAAACGTTCGATAGATTGTTTGACAAGATCAGGGTTAAGGTTGATGCTATAGTGCCCCTGCATACCGACTCCACTGATCAGCTTACGCTCTTCTTCAGGGTTTTCGGCAGCCCATCTGTCATTAATATCTCTAATCATGTAATACATGGTGCGCGCTTTACCTTGAATATGATCGTTATAATCATTGTAGTAAAGCACCATTTCTGGCATTCCGAGTTCGTCAGCTACTTGTCGGGCATAGCTGAAAGCTTCATATATATAGTCTGGTCCTAATGCACGTAACCAACCAGTATCTCTTAACTGAGATTCCCAGTTTTCAGGATTGCCCCAGTCGCCTGCAAGCGCCTCATTTACTACATCCCAACTATACACACTATCTCCAAAATTAGTCATAACTTCTCTAATGTGTCGCTGCATGTTCGCACGCGCTTCTGCTTCCGGTAAAGGAGAACCGTTAGCATCACTATGCAACCATTCCGGAGACTGCTGATGCCATACTAGGACGTGCCCATGAAGAAGGAATCCTTCCTCTGAGATACGTTCTACCAGACGGTTCTGGTCAGCGAAGTCAAATTCACGGGCTGAGTTATAAGCATAATCAGGCTTCATAGCATTTTCCGTAGTAACTAAATTATGGTGATGGTCTAGGAGCGTCAGACGATCCCCTTCCAATTCAGCCATATTTATAGCATTACCGATCAGGAATTCATCTGCATAAACATCTTTAATCGGCGCAAGATCAAGCTGAACGTCTGCAGGTTCAGAATCAAGTTCAACGAAATTGATGTCATCGATATAGAAGTCAGCAAGGCTTCCTCCGCCGGTTTCAACATATATAGTGACGTAACCACCGCCAAGAGAAGAATAACGGTAGGTTCCTTGAAGGTGTACCCAGCCATCATCAGCACTCATCGTGGTTGAAGCAACCGTATTATAACTAGCTACATCCCCCTGATTCACTTGGGTTGATAGTCTGAACGTTGTAGAGGCTTCTGCATCTGTTTTCACACGGGCAGAAATCTGATACTCTTGACCAAGATTGATGTAGTCCTCGACACGAAGGGCAGGACCATTCCAATCTTGTGTACGTCCAGTTGTCAGCAAACTATACTGTCCGCCTTCTGTATAATTATCTGCATCCGTTACAGTCACTGTTTCGTTATCGCCTCTAGCTGTAAATCCATTTAATTCGCCATTCTCAAAGTCAATAAAAGTGAACACTTCAGCCGCTGGAGCATCTGGATCCGGTACTTCATCTTCCAACGGTGTCTGATTTTCATCCCATTCAACTACAATTTCAGTAATGTAGAATGGTACAGCAGCACCAGCTTCATTAGACTGAGCTCTAAAACGAGTGTAGTCTGGATTATTAAATATAAATGTATCTTCCAGCACAAATTCTTCTCCTGCTACAAAAGCGGTTTGCGCTAATAATGGATAATCCTCTTCGGGAACCTGAAGCCACGCTTCTGCTCCTGATGGAACAGCGACTTCTGAATCGACATAGCCACGAATGGTTACATTATATTCATATCCGTATTCCATACCCATTTCTGCAAAACTGAAGTCAACGCCATTCCAGTTAGCTTCACGGTTACCTACGTACAGTGCGCCCTGACCATCATTAAAACCAGCTTGATGCTGGAATGTCGGACCTGCACTGGTAGCTGCCTGAGTATTTTCTGTGAAATCATTTGAGAAGAGAATAGATAATTCAGATGCCGGGCTGTTTTCATCAGACGCCTCCTCGTCTCCTTCATCTTCTACAGGATCTTCAACATCGTTTCCGTCATCTTCAACTGGATCTTCCGGTGACGTCGGATCGTCTGCATCGTCATCTACAGTATCTTCATCATCTGCTGGAGTGTCAGTTGTGATCAATACGTTAGTGACCGCAAACTCCATGCCAATTCCAGCTTCATTTGTTTTAATACGAAAAGCTTCATCGTTTTCTCCGAACGCAGTATAACTTGCTTCTAGTTCAAAAATGCCTGTTTCAGCAGTCGGATTGGTCAACCAAGTATATCCGTTAACCGTTTCAATATTCACTGAAGTGTCTTCGGGAATTTCTTCCCCCTCAGCAATATATCCTGAAACTTGGATCGAATATTTCAGTCCTTCTTCCAGACCGATTTCATCAAAGGAGATATCGATTCCATCGTAATCATTAACTCTATTAGTCACCCAAACGCCTGATTCAACTTCTCCATTAATCTCAAAGTCATTAAACCATTCGAGCACGGCATCTCCACTTGAGACAAGTGCCTGGTCGGCATCTGGATTTTCTGAAAAATCATTCTCATAGACGACGACTTGTTCTGGTTCGCTGGTTGGTTCATTATCTGTTTCCTGTGCCAAAGCTGTTGTTGCTGTAGCAAAGACGGGTGCGACCAGCAGCGCACTCATCATTCCATTTGCTAATTTAAATTTAGTGCTGTTCTCCATACGTGTCCTCCTTATTTGTTCTGACTATTCGACTGTACGCTCATTATTTATGTAATGAGACAACTAACGAAACAATAGTGATTCCTAAGAATCGTCAGACCTTCTCACCGCCTTCTCCTTAATATCTCAGCGATTATACACTAAACGCTTACAATAATAATACTTTTACTAGAAACCGTTTACAATAGTTAATTTGTTTAAACAACAAATTAACATGAAACTCATACTAAAGTCGCTTTTTTGTAATATTATTGCAATATAAGTGAGATTTTTGCTACTGTTTGTTTAAAAAAGCCGCAGCACTAGGCTACGACTTCTCTTATCCATTTATTAACGGCACTTTGCGTGTGCACGCCGCTTAAACGGTTTGTGTATTTGCCTTTATAAAAAAGGAGAACGGTAGGCGTCGACTGGATAGTAAAGGCTTCAGCCCAGTCCGGGTTGTCTATGGTTTTAACTTCCGCAATAATAATAGATTCGTCAGATGCCTCTCTGACCTGTTCCAAGCTATGAGCCATTGCCTGACAGGTCCCGCAGAAATCACTAGTGAACTGGACAAGGACAATTGGAGCTGACTTAATCGTCTCGTAAAAATTTTCTTCATTTAATGTGATCGGCATAGTCAGTCCATCTTCTGTTTCTGTTTAGTCAGGTCACTTTTCTTTACGGTAATTCCTGATCCAAGATACGTTTCATTTTCGCTGTCGGGATTTCTTCTGACTGTAAAATGTTCGGGCACTTTATCCACTCCGCCTTTTACAAATGGGTTACATCTGAGAATACGCGCCATTCCCATAACGGACCCTTTAGCGGCTCCATGTTTTTCAAGTGCCTGAACGGTATAGTGTGAACACGTCGGGTAATAGCGGCAGCTTGGCTGAAATAGCGGGGATATGACTTTCTGATAGGTTCTAACCAATGCGAGCAGCAGTTTTTTCATGTGTATGCTCTCCTTTTATCTTTCTACTCTGGTAGTATAGCAAAAACACTTACTTTTTAAAAGTCCAATTATTTATTCCAATATAAAAAAAGCTACCCTGACCAGTTCAGCCAGGGTAGTGAGAATGTAATTATTCTGCTTCCAGAATGTCTTCTACTGTTCGGGTCACATAACGTGCCCCTTTGATTTTAGTATAGAGCGGATCACCTTTGACGGTGAACATGTCTTGTGCAATGATCTGTTCCATTGCTGTCTGAACGTCTTCCTTAGTCAGACCTGTTCTCGGCTGATCTAAGGCGATAACTCGGTTTTTACCTTCTCCTGTTTCAAAACGCAATTCTAGTTTCATACTCATGGGTGTGCCTCCTGTTTTGTTTTAGTTGATTATAGTGAGTAGCGGTATTCTTCTATGACAAGTGTATGTGAAACAGGCAGATCCGTTACTGAATCAAGAGCCTGAGTGAATGCTGTGACTTGTTCTTCAGATAGAGACTGATGAGCGCCAGCAAAACTTCTGCGGACGAGCTTTGCGTTCTCAACATCTTCCAGAAAAATATCTACTTTACTTGCTGACCATATTTTATTCATTATTGTTTCCTCCTTAGTTGATTGTGTAAGGTGATCACTGCTTACACTAGTAATAACGAAAGAAGAATCAGAAGTGTTACCTTGAAAATAAAAAATCTCAAGTCAGCTGATAGGCCGGCTCAAGATTTTTATATCCTTACATGTTCTGGTGATTTCTAGTCGATGACAAGCATATTCTGATCGTCGAACTCCCATGTGTCAGCATAAGCTAGTTCCCAGTAGTAGCCGTCAGGGTCAGAAAAGTATCCGCTGTATCCTCCCCATGATACAATTCGAGGCATTTTCACAATTGCTCCTCCGGCAGCCTCTACCTTACTCATCACTTCATCTACTGCTTCTTTTGATTTCATGTTGCAGGCGAGTGTAATCCCTCTGAACTGACCACCAATTGATTTTGGCGGATTTTCTTCATTAATATCTTTAGCCAGCTCATCTATCGGGTAGAGTTCCAGCTTGCTTCCTTCATTATTGAAGAAAACGATCGCCGGCTCTTCGGCTGTCTCAGGCGTGCTGAATCCAATATCTTTATAAAATGCAAGGGACTTTCTCAAATCTTTGACTCCTAGGCAAATCAAATTGATACGATTCATCTGAATTCTCCTTTTTCGATTAACTGCTTCACTTCCTGGTAACAGAAACACCCGGTCAGATGGTCATTGACCAGGCCAGCTGACTGCATATAGGCATAGCAGATGGTCGGACCCACAAAACCGAATCCATCCTTCTTCATCTGTCGGCTCATCCTACGGCTTTCTTCTGTCTGCGCTGGCACCTCACTAAGGTCAGTCCAGTGATTGATGATCGGCTGATGGTCCACAAAATTCCAGATATAGGAAGAAAAAGAGCCATATTGTTCAACGACAGCCTGATACGCTTTTGCATTTTTCACGACACTTCTTATTTTCAGCCGGTTCCGGATGATTCCTTCGTTCTGAATCAGCTCCTCGATTTTTTCATCTGAATAGTCGGCAATGGTGGATGGATCGAACTGGTCGAAGGCTTCTCTATACTGCATGCGTCGTTTCAGAATCGTCAGCCAGCTCAACCCGGCCTGAGCCCCTTCCAAGCAGAGCAGCTCAAATAACTCCCTGTCATCTTTCATAGGCCGTCCCCACTCATAATCATGGTAGTCGAGGTAGACCTGATCTTCAGTCACCCAGCCACATCTCTCCATGCTTACTCCCCCCGTCAGTCTTATAATGATACTTTTTTTACTCTTCTGTCTTCTTCGTTATTATAACGTAAACGCGAACAGCTATGGGACTCAAAATCTCCGTTCCAGTCTGATTTTATTCAACGAACTGGAATCTGTATGATCATTTTTTATCTATTCAATCGTTGAACTGACAAGAGGTGTCTTCCTGATCTTTTAGTTCAAAATACGAAAAAACCCCAATGAACATCAGGTAGATAATCAGCGTCAGTATATACGCAATGAATGTAAACAATCTGAACCCTGTACCGATCATGACCACTTCGACAAGCATCGTCAGGATCAGAGGAATCGTTATTTTTGCTACATCCGCTTTGAATCCATTTTTAATTTCTTCCCAGCTCCGGTCCTCTTCTTCATCCTGATCACCAAAATAATAGTCCGATGCAGCCTCTCCAATTTCCCAGGCACCATACGCCAACAGAATATAGGCAAACAAGCCGTCATCATTAATGTGTAAGAAGAGAGAGACGACACCTGCTACAAATAAAACTGTACCGGTTACTGCCGTCTTCATTGTCTCTCTATTCATAAAATCCTTCTCCTTTTCAAAACTTGATTCATTATATATACTAAAGTATAGAGTTACTCTATAGTCAAGGGGGAAATTTTATATGGTCAAACAATCCGCTTACATCACTACTGGGCGTTTTGCCAGATTAGTGGGTGTGTCTAAGCATACACTCTTCTTTTATGATGAAAAAGGCTTGTTCAAACCAGCCTATGTTAAAGAAAATGGCTACCGGTATTACTCACTGAAGCAAGTTGAAACCTTCTCAGTCATTTCCGCTCTCAAAGAAATCGGCGTCCCGCTTAATAACATTAGGGCTTTCCTTGACAACCGATCGCCCGAACGTTTTTCACAGCTGCTTTCAAAAGAAGCAAATGCTCTGCAGAAAAAAATTGCTCGGCTGAATCGTCTGGAACAAGCTATGAGAGAAAAGAAACGTGTTACAGACGAAACCCTCGCCAGTTTGTCTTCCGGGTTCCAAATTGAATCGTTCTCTGCCCGGCATATGCTGACTACCAGGATCGACAACGTTCTGGATACGCGTTCCTATTACCAAGCTTATACAACACATTATGCCTCTTTAGATAAGAAGACCGCTCAGACCACTTTTCTGGAAGGGCTAATCGTTCCCGTCGAGGAAGTCAGCCAGGAATCAGAAAACTACAGCGGATTTTTATATACCGAAGTCTCAGATCAGTCTTTGTGTAACTTCATTTTACCTGGGGGACAGTACCTGACCGGATACTTCAAGGGAGGCGATGACGATGTACTCAAGGGTTATGCCTCGATGCTGGTCCATGCAGAAAAGGAACAGCTCATAGTTGGCTCTCACTTCGTGGAAGACCTTGCACTCGACGAACTGTCTTTCAAAAAATATGACGATTACGTTTATAAATTGTCTCTTCTATTGAAAGAGTCCTAAGCTGACAGCCTTGAAAGTCGGATGCTGATCGCCCTCTCAACTGACTCATTTAATCAAAAAACGCCAGCACCCTCACGATAATGCGAGGAGCTGGCGTATTGATTATAGACTGAAGAGTTTTGAGTTAGCCTGTTCGGTTTTTCTTATTCAGGTGATGACTGAGTATTCATGAAACGTTCCAGGAATTCTTTCAGGCGAGGTGCCTGTGGGTTGTACAGAATTTCTGACGGCGGGCCATCTTCGATGATTTTCCCTCCATCAAAGAACGCGATACGGTCAGCCACTTCTTTGGCAAAGTCCATCTCATGGGTAATCAGAAGCATGGAAGTATCCCCCTGGTCGGCAATGTCCTTGATGACATCAAGCACTTCACCGACAAGTTCAGGATCCAGCGCAGAAGTAGGCTCATCAAAGATCAGCACTTTAGGGTCCATGACCAATGCACGGGCAATTGCCACACGCTGCTTCTGCCCACCGGAAAGCTGAGCAGGGTAGGTATCTGACTTATCCAGCAGTCCCACTTTATCAAGCATCTCCTCTGCAGCTTTTTTTGCTTCCTTTTTATCTCTCCCCTGTACAGTCAGTTACTGTCAAATTTTTTTGTTCTTAAAGGTCTATAACCGTTGTTCTATCAAGGAAAAGACAAAAAACACTTGCCCCTCCCTCATTTATCGGTAAAATAGTAGGTATCCGACTACCAAACTATCCC
>NZ_BAAGIR010000045.1:0-15898 GCF_054658155.1 Alkalibacterium sp. m-11 | reverse complement strand
TACCGACTTCATTTAAAGAAATTTTAGCTGGAAGTGAGTCCAATCCGTCACACATCACTGTTTGATTTAGTTGATTAACCTTAAGCCGATAGGCTTTCCAAGGTTTGATCAGGGTGCGAAACTTGAGATCTATACTTACTGGACCTTGTTTCAACAAAAGTAACAGGGTGTTTCTAGGGGGAAACATCTCGTTACTTTTAAAAAAAACATAAAATAGTATAGTTGATTTAAAGGAGGCATAGAATACTAATAACTTCTCTGTGAATTTAACCGTAGAGATAAAAAAATAGTGGAGGTTAGAGAAATGAAGAAAAAAATACTTGGGTTATTACTGATAGTTGCTCTTATACTAATAAGCTCATTGGTTGGAACAAGTAATGTACACGCAGAAGAAAATATTGCACACAATTTAACTGTATAGGACTACAAGGATTTCTTATTAGAAAATGACCTTGAAGTCTATAAAGAGTTTAATGAGTTAAGTGAAGAAGAACAAAAAGAATTTGTAAAAATTATAAGTGATCCAGAAACTTATATGAATGATGAAAATTGGGAGATTGTTGAAGGGGTTGAGCAATATAGTAATGAGCTCAGTACTAATACTTATTCTCTTTTGAGCAATACTAGGACATATAGTAGGTACAGAGATTATAATATGACTATACTGGGTATTACAGTCACAGGATAAAGGATATCCCTGAGATGCGAAGTAGTTGAAAGTAGAGTAAATAGAATACTGTCTCGCTCTGCAACAGTAGAGAGAAGATTAAACCCAATGGTTCAAACTGGACAAACGAGTTTAAATGCGTATGTGTCAAATAATAGAGCAAATGCGGAAGCTAGTTTTCATTATAGTATAGGACCAATTAAAGGTTTATCACAACAAATTGGAACGCTAAGAGGACACATTGCATATAACGAAAATGGATCATTGATGAGAAATGCTTGGAGAAGGGATTAGCTATGAAGAGAACGCATAAAATTATATACGGGATAGCTATCATTATTATTTTTTTGATGCTTGTAGGTTTGATACAGTGGTTTGTTCCAAATTTGTTTTGATTTCCTAATAATATAAGTTTTATTTTTAGACAATATATGAAGGAAAGACCCAATAGGATCTACATAAAAGGAAGTTCTCTTTATGAGGCTTCTTTTTTTGACATATGGGAAAATATACTAGAAGTAAGGGAACTATTATTCGTCGGCTACGTTTTTAGAAGATTAAATGAGATTAGATAATGCATAAAAGAGAATGAAGCGGTAAACTAAACTTACTTCAACACATCTTTTTCAAGTATAAATATATAGATGCCCCGACGGAACTGGTTAGAACTATGGATCCAGTGATAGCGACAGCCGATACGTCTGTCACCTTTGACTTTGAAGAGGAGCCTGACGATTATTCGATCCGGATCTGGGAAGATGAAACGACCACCACCGGATCGTCGTCGGACATTGATTTGTCCGCTCAAGGGGAAGTCGTTTACGAAGTCCAGGCAGAGTGGGAACAGGGAGAAGCAAGTTATGCATTTTCACTGATCTTGGAGTAGAACAGAAAGAGGATAAAGCGTATAATATATGATGTGAGAATCGGAACTGGACCTTCGGTAAAGACGAAGGTCTGGTTTTTTGCGTCAGTTTACATTAAACTGTTCCAGTTGGGCTTTTTTATCATACAGTGAAGTATAATTTTTTAAAGTTCTGCCGGATTACATTATAGAATCAATAGATAAGGAGATCGTTAAGCAATGACATATGCACTTGAAATAGAAGGCTTGAAGAAGGTCTATGCAGGAGGCGTGGAAGCTCTGCGCGGCATTGATCTGACTGTTGAAGAAGGAGATTTTTATGCCCTTCTTGGACCGAATGGAGCCGGGAAATCTACGACGATCGGTATCGTCACGTCTTTAGTGAATAAGACTTCAGGAAAAGTAAAAGTCTTTGATTATGATCTGGACACGCAGCTGATGCAGGTCAAAAGACAGATCGGGCTGGTTCCTCAGGAATTCAACTTCAATCCGTTTGAAACCGTCCAGCAGATTGTCGTGAATCAAGCCGGTTACTACGGGGTTTCCCGTAAAGAGGCCCTTGAGCGAAGTGAGAAGTATCTTAAGCAGTCTGATCTCTGGGAAAAGAGAGACGTCCGTGCTCGTATGCTGTCCGGGGGAATGAAACGACGTCTGATGATCGCCCGTGCTTTGATGCATGAGCCGAAACTGCTGATTCTGGATGAGCCGACTGCCGGTGTGGATATAGAGCTGCGCCGCGAGATGTGGACCTTCCTGAAAGAATTGAATGCCAAAGGGACTACCATTATCCTGACCACCCACTATCTGGAAGAAGCGGAAATGCTCTGCCGCAATATCGGGATCATTCAAAAAGGGGAACTGATTGAAAATACGAGCATGAAGTCTCTTCTGGCGAAACTTCAATTTGAAACCTTTATTCTGGATCTCGATTCATCAGACAGACAGCCAGTCATTACTGGTTTCGACTTTGAAATGATCGAAGATTCGACATTGGCAGTAGAAGTTGCCCGGGACCAGGGCATCAACGAGGTGTTCAGTCAGCTGACCGAACAGGGGATCAAAGTTCTGTCCATGAGAAACAAATCGAATCGTCTAGAAGAACTCTTCCTGAAAATTACGGAAGAAAAACACGTAGTGGAGGATGCACATGTTTAGTCTTTATTTTACAGCGTTAAAAAGTCTGGCGGTCAAGGAGACGAACCGCTACCTTAGAATTTGGATCCAGACCTTGGTTCCACCAGTCATCACGACTTCTTTGTATTTCGTTATTTTCGGAAATCTGATCGGTGGACGAATTGGTGAAATGGAAGGTTTCTCCTATATGGAGTTCATCGTTCCCGGACTGATCATGATGTCGGTCATTACGAGTTCCTATTCAAATGTCTCGTCGTCCTTCTTTTCTCAAAAATTTCAGAAGAATATTGAAGAACTTTTAATTGCACCTGTTCCGACGCATATCATTATGTGGGGATTTGTTATAGGGGGGCTGGGAAGAAGTATTCTTGTAGGAGCACTTGTCACGATCATTTCTCTGTTCTTCGTGCCGCTGCAAGTCTACTCCTGGAGTGTAGTCATTCTGACCCTTCTAATGACATCTATTCTCTTTTCACTGGCTGGACTTCTGAACGGGATCTTCGCACAGTCCTTTGATGATGTGTCGATAGTTCCGACATTCGTCTTACAGCCGCTGACTTATCTGGGAGGGGTATTCTATGCGATTTCGATGCTGCCGCCATTCTGGCAAGCCGTTTCCCGCGTGAACCCGATCGTCTACATGATTTCTGGTTTCCGCTTCGGCTTCCTAGGTGTCATCGATGTACCAATCGTTTTCTCTGTCCTCATTCTGATCCTGTTCATCATCGTTCTATACTCGATCGACTGGTATCTGATTGAAAAAGGCCGAGGACTTCGAAGTTAATTATAATCTTACTATTCAGGAAGACATTGCCATAAAAAAATCAAACTCTAGCCTGTCGTAATTAGTTTATTCAACTGATTCCGACAGGTTTTTTATATAGGAGTAAAAATATTTTTTAGTCGTTCCAGGTTTTAGTGTGACAGCTCAATAATAGTACTGTCTGTGTTTCTATAAATATTGCTTACAAAAAATAAGATAAAAGGCTTGCTTTTTAATCAGTTGACATGTAAACTGATGGTATAGAAAGGAATGATACCGGTGAAACGAAATACGTTAGCGTCACTGATCTGGGTTCGCATCACACGATTCACACATCAAAGTGCACTGCTGTCCAACGACTTTCTGAAACGCTTCGACATCACGGCCGCTCAGTTCGATGTACTGAATCAGATTGGCACCTATCAGCCTTTGTCCCAAAGTGAACTGGCCGAGAAGATTACGATTTCAGCCGGTGGCATTTCGAGGATGCTGAGTAGACTGGAGCGGGACGGATATATCCAGCGGACCAGTGAATGGAAGACAAAGTGGATCAGCCTGACTGATAAAGGCGAAGCGAAACTGGAAAGTGTGTTCGAACACCAGCTGGCATTTCAGACATCGCTGATGGAGGACTGCCTGTCCAGAGAAGAACAGAAGACTTTATATAAATTGATGACGAAAGTCCAACGACACACAGAAAAAGAACTGGGCCAGTAGTGCCCGATTTTTTTACTTGATCAATTGACTAGTCAAATAAAGATTACAGGAGGGAAACACATGTCAACAATTTTAGGACATCACCATATTTCCATGCTGGTGAAGAATGCAAAAGAGACGGATCATTTTTACAAAAATATCTTGGGACTGCGCCGGGTAAAAGTTACCGTCAATCAAGACGACCCGACCATGTATCACTTATTTTACGGAGACAAGACTGGGAGTCCGGGAACAGGCCTTACTTTCTTTGAAATGCCGAAAATTGGGCGTACGCACAGGGGAACGAATGCCATTACCCGCATAGGTTTGATGGTGCCGACAGAAGAAAGTCTGAATTACTGGAAAGCGCGCTTTGAGGAGCTGGACGTATACCACGGCAGTATTACAACTTACGCCAGACGTCAGGGCATTAAATTTGAAGATCCGTATGGCCTGCAGCTTGTTTTACTCGTAGCGAACGGTGAAGAAATGTCTCACTGGCAAAGCTACCCTCAGTCAGAGGTGCCTGAAGATCATCAGATCCGAGGCATGGGACCGATCGAAATAACGGTACGAGACAGTGAAAAATTTGCCCACACACTGACTGAACTGATGGGTTATTCTCCCATTTATCAGGAACACACTGACACGCTTTATCAGACCCAAAAGGGAGACAGTTATGGAGAAATTCTGGTCAAGCACTTAGAAGGGCCTGATGAACGCCCTGGAAGAGGAAGCATTCACCATCTGGCCATTCGAGTCAGTGAAGAATCCGAGCTGAACTATTGGGATGATTTGGCGAAAACTAACCATTTTGCCTCGTCCGGTCTGGTTGACCGCTATTACTTCCAGAGTCTCTATTTCAGGGAGTCCAACGGTATCCTGTTTGAAATTGCGACAGATAAACCGGGATTCACAGTGGATCAGAGCAGTGATGAATTAGGTGAGCGCCTCGTTCTCCCGCCATTTTTGGAAGACAGACGCGAGGAAATTGAAAGCAACTTGACCCCGTTAGATTAGATTAAATTAAATTAAAAATTAACTACGGAATAGAAAAGGAGATAAAAAAACATGACAGAAAAACTAAACATCGGTATTATTTTAGGTAGTACACGAAATGGACGAGTCAGCCCACAGGTGGGTAACTGGGTTAAAGAAATCGCAGATGAACGTGGCGATGCAAATTATGAGATCGTAGATATTCTTGATTATCAGCTCCCGTTTCTGGGAACTACCGACGGAACTGAGCCGGGAATCGCTGCTTGGCAGAAGAAAATTAGTGAACTGGATGGCTATGTCTTTATCGTTCAGGAATACAATCACAGCTTCTCTGGCGTACTGAAAAATGCGATAGACCACTTGAGAGAGGAATGGCACGATAAAGCGGCAGGGATAGTCAGTTATGGATCGACTGGTGGCGCACGAGCATCAGAGCACTTGCGTGGCGTCATGGCTGAATTGAAAATTGCTGATGTTCGGGTTCACCCGACCCTATCTCTGTTTACGGACTTCGAGAACTTTACAACATTTAAACCAGCTGAACTTCATCTGAGCAACGTGCATGCCATGCTTGATCAGGTCAATGCATGGAGCGGTGCTTTAAAACCATTGAGAGTGAAAGAAGACACAGAAGAAAAATAAATTAATGAAGAAGCAGGTCAGATTATATTCGCTGATCTGCTTTTTTCTGTTTAGCTAATATAAGTTGCTAAGGTGAGAGTAGTGTCCTATTAAACATCAGCCAGAATAAATAACAGAGGTGACACGAAGAAGGGGCAAAATATTATAAAGTTTTTACATTTGAAACTTTATAATGTTTTGAACATGATACCCATAATGAAGATTTTATTTGTGTTCGCTATTCCTGAAGTTCAGATTCCGCTATGATTAAATACTACGTGCATTAAGTTGGACGTTTTGCATTATATAGTAGGCATTGGGGGATGCCGCTTAGACATTATTTAAGGAGAGAGCTGAACATGAGAATTGACTTCAGAAAGATTGGGATGGGTCTGGGGCCCCTCCTGTTTGCAATCATAAACTTTATACCCGCCCTGACAGGACTGGATGCCAGTCCGAGGGCAGTTCTGGCAGTTACCACATGGGTAGCAACCTGGTGGATTACGGAAGCCTTGCCGATTCCGGCCACGTCACTGCTTCCAATTTTCCTTCTGCCTTTAGCCGGAGGAACAGATCAGGCCACTGCAACAATGGCATATGGAAACCCCATCGTCTTTATGTATATGGGTGGATTTACAATTGCTTTAGGGATTGAGAAATGGAACCTGCATAAGCGGATCGCAATGACTATCATTGCTTTACTGGGTACAAGTAGCAGTCGGATCACCATGGGTGTCGGGCTAGCTACGGCATTTCTGTCGATGTGGATTTCGAATGCCGCAACGGCCTTGATGATGCTGCCGATCGCTCTGGCATTGATCAAGGAAATCAAAGATAACGCGTTTCTCAAAGAAGACTCGTTTCAGAAGTTTGCCAAAGGTCTGCTGCTGACTGTCGCTTATTCTGCATCGATCGGCGGTCTAGCAACAATTGTCGGATCGGTACCGAATGCAACCTTTGTAGCAGTTGCCTCTAATATGCTCGGCCAGGAAATCACCTTCGCCGACTGGTTCACGTTTGGGATTATCGTGACAGTGATTTTGCTAGTCGTACTATACATTTATATTACTAAAATCAAATTTAAAGTGACGGATGAAGGGGATATTTCTTCCGAATTTGCCAGAGAGCAGTTGAAAGAATTAGGACCGATGTCGACTGAAGAAAAATTTGTCCTGACGATTTTTTCACTGACTGGCCTGCTATGGATTTTTGGTGGCTTTCTACCGTTTGAATTGTCAGACACAACTATTTCGATGCTTGGGGCCACAACCTTGTTCGTCATTCCTAATACAAAGGGTGGCAGGCTCCTGAACTGGTTTGACATGAAGGGCTTGTCATGGGGACTGCTTCTATTATTCGGTGGTGGTTTGTCACTCGCCGCAGCTTTTGAGTCATCCGGCCTGACTGTCTGGTTCGGAGATATCTTGTCGAACCTGGACCGCTTCAACTATCTATTGATTCTGATCATTCTAACCGCCACCGTTCTCTTCATGACTGAGATCATGTCGAACACAGCGGTATCCAATATGCTGATGCCGATCAGTGTCGGGCTTGCTGCCGGAATAGGCGTAGAACCTTATGGGATCATGGCGGTCGTCGCTCTGGCATCATCCTGCGCATTTATGCTGCCAATCTCCACACCGCCGAATGCAGCAGTGTTTGGTGCAGATATCCTGGATATCGAAGACATGATGAAAGCCGGATTCTGGATGAATATGGCCGGACTCATTGTCATCGTCTTTGCCGTCTATGTTCTTCAGCCGATATTTTTAAGTTATTAGTTCCGATTGAAATTCTAAGTAATACGTGTCAAATTAGATATGCCGTGGGGTCAAGGAGAAATCAGCTTTGATTCAGCGGCTTTTTTAATGGAATTATGATTCATTACTTATTTAAAAGAAAGCAGTAAAAAACCATCTATAGTAGACGGCTTTTTACTGCTTTTATCGTGTCAGAACCTTAGTTGTGTTCAGCTAGGTAAACGAAAGAGTGCAGTCTAAATCATTTACTTGGTCAATAGAGGCATGCGAGACATAGATTCCAGTGTCTTCATCGACTCATAGACGGTATGAGGTGTAGCATCTGGGACCGCTAGAGTAAAAGTTTCCTTATCTGATGCAGCAAAACAGGCAATCTGCCACATTTTTTCTTCTAAGTCTTCATGAACACCGAACGCTGACAGGGTATGAGGGAACCCGTTCTCTTCATAGAAGGATTGGAGGTTGTTAACCTCGTCTATATTACCAGCGGCAGCCAGTTGAACGAGTATTCCGTAAGCCACTTTTACTCCATGTTCATACACATGTGTTTCACGGACAAGCGACATACCGTTGTGAACAGCATGAGCTCCTGCCATTCGTCCATATTCCCCGGCAAAGCCTCCGACCGTACCAGCGATAGCAACAACAGCTTCGACAACGCGGGTAAAAGCAGGAGTTATCTTACCTCGGTCCATGCTTTCTAGAGCTTCTTGACTATCTTTAAGGAGAACTTCTCTCGTAACTTTTGCTGTCTGGAGGCCTACTGAAACCATTACAGGCAGGTCACCAGTCATATTGCTTGTGATGCCTTCAGCCTCGTACCATTTAGCCAGCGTATCTCCGATTCCTCCCTGCAAATATTTTTTTGGTGATTCGACCAAAAGAGAGAGATCCATCAGACAGAGAAAGGCTGACTGTGTATAATAATCGACAGTTTTGAACGTATGATCCGGATGATATACAGCTGATAAAGGGGTATAAGCAGCACAAGTACCCAGAACAGTAGGAATCATGATCGATGCTTTGCCAAGCAGCTCGGCAGTGCCTTTAGCTGTATCTAGAACGCGGCCCCCACCGATACCTATGACACAATCTGCATGAGGGGCAAGACTGGCTAGTCGCTTCACATCTTCATTGGATGCAGAGCCATCATATCTCAGGACCTCAAACGACGACTCACCGTTATAGTGCTTGAGAAAGGCATCATAAGACTTTTTACCGGTAATGACAACCGGGGAATCGAATCTTTCGAGTTTCTGGTCTAAATACGACAGGGCATGTGCCTCGCAAATATACTGGTCTGGTCCGCTTCTAACTGTTTGGCTAAGTTTCATATTTTCTCCTACTTTCTATAAAGTGTGTCCCTTCAAAAATGAATTGTATATGTGCTTCGTCAGGCCTGCACGGGTTCGCCGGCTGAAGCTTTAGATACATTAAGTTCTTTACTGTCTTTACGTCTGCAGAGGCTGGCATAAATCGTTCCAAATAGAGTATGAACAATAGCTCCTGCAGCTGCGGCTAATGCAGTGACTGGGCTGAAGTGCGCCAATCCTAAGCTTGCGGCCAGACCAGTATTCTGTATGCCTACTTCGATAGCAATAGATCGGGTAGTAGCTTTTCCTCGTTTCAATAAGCCGCAAACCAGGGAACTAATGCCGTATCCGCTCATGTTGTGTAACCAGACGACTAGGAAAATGACTGGACCTGTACTTAATAAGTTGGATTGGTTCACCGCAACTGTTGCCCCTAAAACTAGAAGGACTGCAAGAGATGACAGTGTAGGTAGGACAGCTTCTGCTTTCTGAGTTTTATTTCCTAAAAACAGGCTAATCAGCAAGCCCGTTACGACAGGGACCAAAACAACCTGCACGATAGATAAGAACATCGTCCAGAAATCTACATTCAGATATGCGCCACCATACAAAGACAACATGACGGGTGTCAAGAAAGGGGCAATCAGTGTCGAAACAGATGTTGCACTTATTGATAAAGGAAGGTCTCCGTTAGCCAGATAAGCGATGACATTGGAAGATGTTCCGCCAGGGACACAACCAACCAAGATCAGACCAAGTGCCACTTCGGAGGGTAACTGGAATAGTTGTGATAACGCAAAGGCTGAAAGAGGCATGAACAAGTATTGTGCCAAAACAACGATGAAAACTTGCCATGGTTTCTTCATTACTTCACTGAAGTCAGCTGGCTTCATTGTCAGTCCCATAGTAAACATGATAAACTGCAGAATATTTGTTGAGAACCCTGCTGCCCATAAGAAACTAGAGGGCAGAGCGAGAGAGATAATAGCTACACCTACAACAATGAAAGATAAGTACTGAGTAAACGTCTGATTAACCTTTTTAAAGACTTGCATGAAATCATTCCCCTTTTCTAAGTAGATAATAAATTAACGAACGGTCGACACGGGTAGATTCTCCTTCCTGAAAAAATTGTCAAACAGCCAACTGGAATAGAAAAAGGCCTCCCATTCTATAAACAAAGAATGGGAGGCCTAAGTCCCATTCATAAACAACCATGAATAGGACTTGAACAGCTGTAAGAAAAATACAGTGTTAAGCCCTGAACCTAATAATGATAATTAAACTTGAGTAAGATTGTCTAGTCATGAGTTTGTCCTTCCTTAAAGCGAAATTACTGTTTGATAAGTGATTAGGTTAAATAATAAAGAGAAACAAATGAGAAAACAAGCACAAAATCTAATCTTTTGTTAAATTTAGTCAAATAGTTACTGAAAGCGTTTTATAGGGGTTTAGAGTGTAATATTTTAATGTCAGACTTAGTAATGCTTTAAAACATTCCGGTCTATAGCATTATTAGAACAGAGGTCTCCTAACCTGTTGCATTGCTACCCTGAGGTCAAAAGGAATCGGTTCATCGTTGACTCTTACTTGAATAGTATCGTGTTCTTCACCCGTCGTTAAGTAGTAGGTAAACTGATTAATTATCACCCCATCTGTTTCAGTTTCAGTCAAATGAATGACCAAAGTACTATCTTCTGATTCAGTATGTGCTTCTACTTCTCCACTGGAGTGGAAGACGATATATGATCCATTGTCACCATCATTAAAGGAAACAAGTCTTAAATCTGCAGGACTTAATTGGAAAACAGCGTTGGGAAAGTCGTTCAGCAGTCCATGGATTTCCTCAGGGACAGAGTCTACTTCTTTAACGTAATTCCGAAAGAAGTCTCCCACTTCTAAGCGTATGGGTGCGAAGCACCAGTGAAAGTGGGAGATGAATTTCGGTCAAGCGATAGCTTGAAGTGGTTAATGTCATTCTCATTTGGTATACTTTATATATAGACGATAACCAAGTCTATATAGGCGACAACCAAGCCTACTGAGTATTCCTTGGCGTTAGCCAAGTAAAAGAAAACCTATGAGGCAGGGACTGCCTTTTGAGCCTACCCATATCCGATTCCTCTGTCTGCATGAAACCTGTGCAGACAAGAATGGAGTTCGTAGGAAGCCCCCACTTCAAAATCCGGAGGATTTAAGTGGTGGGTAGTTCACTGCCTGATTCAGGTGTCCCGCAGGAAGCTAAAACTAAGGTGAGGAAGGAAGTTAATAATATTTTTTTCAATTCAGTCACGCTCTCTTTCAATAATGTTGTAATATTAGTGAAAATTATCAATTGAATAAGTGGAGTATATCATACTAAGTACCTTAATAGATGAAAGTATAAAGGTATGTGTAAAGTTAATCTCGGAAATTTATTCTAGAAATCTGAAACGCTGTTTTTATTTTTTCTCTTTCTCAATCGCTTTATCGCTCTTTGAGCTCCCAAAACGATTGAGAAAGAGGGTTCTAACTAAACATTTTTTGCAATTGTCCTATAGGACTTGATGAAGAGCTGTAATTAGCTATACTCCCAATTTTTACACCGATTGATGGTTTTGTCTTGCTCTTCTTCAAAGCTGCTCGTACAGCGCCTTTGAACTCCGGTCGGAGTTCCGTTAATAGTTCGGGAAGCTTTTCGGTTAGCGCTCGGAGAAACGTTCCATTCTTTCGTGCAGAAATGATCGCTGCGACATTTCCAGCACCTTTAGCTGAAAACCCTCGGCCTTGCCGTTTCATGCGATAACTATAAGGGCGATGATTACTCTCACATACACCTAGTCCTCTGTTTACAGGTAAGTTTCTCATTTTTAAGGGTTTAAGACTGTCCCAATTTCTATATAGGTAGGCTTTTAATCTTGAAAGTTCTTCTTTATATTCCGTTGCTTTTTCATCGTTGCCTTTGACTCGACTCTCAGTCGTCGCTATAATCGCTTCAACCAGATCCAGATTGTATGTACGCACAGCTTTCCTCATCTTTTCTTCCATTTTTTTATCAAAATACATCCGTTGTTTGATTTTTTCATTGACATGATAGGCATCTCTAAAATGCTCATGACGCTGGCATTTTCCGATAATTCGATAGAATTTATCTTTATCGTAACCACTACCTCCATCACTGTTAGAGATGACAATCGTTTCCCGTAAGTCATAGATTGATTCCAGCCATAGACTTGCGCGTTTAAATGCTTCAGAACTCGATATAGTGCTCTCGAACATTCTCGAATTAATTAAAACAGGCCTTTTCTGTTTTCCTTTATACTCAACACCTTCATGGAACTGAACACGATGAATTTCAGGACGTTTCTTTTCTTTACCTTTAGTGAGCATTAAACCATCACCTTCGATAAACAGTACTGGCGTCTTTGTCTTGTCCTTTTAAGCCGTTTCGTCTTGAAGAGGGGCCGTATCCGTCCAATCTTGAATAGTTGTACCTATTTTTTGAGTCATCTTATGTATAGTCGTATGGCTCAATGAAAACGGCGTAAGCAGATTAATCGCTTCTTCGGCTTTGCGATAAGTTCCATCAGAAGCTATTTGAGCTGCTTTCATTTCGACAAGAGGAGAGTGACGTTTACGTGGCTCTAGGCCGATAGCTTGATCAAAAGGAATGACACTTTTTTCGCCTTCTTTTCGCATACGATGTCTTGCAATCTCTACAGGACCAACGGTCATGTGAAGTGTACGCTTAGGTACACTATCAATTTCATATCCCTGCTCTTTATATTTCGGAAGCAGTTCTAAATCAATCTGTTTAAAGGCTGCGTTAAGCAATTGTTGATTCACCTGTTGTAAAAGTTTTTCTAGGGCTAATTCTCCTTCTAATAATGTGGAAGAATCCTTTATCGTTTCGATGATTTCTGTTATAATTTCATTCATAAGAAGACCTCTTTCTCTAGCGTTGTCGTTATCTCTAGATTAAGGGTCTTCTTTCTTTTTGTCTAGGTCGGATTTTCCCTCTTCCGACATTTATTTTACACATAGATAAAGGCTTGGAACGACCTTTTTCATCTATATAATAGATATTACGGAAGACAACTATGATACTATGACTATAATAAAGCAGCTAATACTTGGAAGGATGGGTCGCAGAGTCTTATCCTGCTCAAACAGAAATGGGGCAATTAGATGTGTTTGAAAGTTCAGTTCCTGAAGGAGCCCACTTTTTGAATCAGAAGCTTTGCATAGCGCATTATCAGAAGAAAGTTTTGAAACGGAATCATTGTCCTTACGTTCGATCATATACGATGATGTTGAAGGGCTGTGGAGTATTGAGCTGATAGATATTCGCAGCTATGAAGATTACGTGATTCAAGTAGATGATGAAGAAAATTAGTGTCAGCAAACATGGATGAATAACTGTCCAGAGTCAGGAGCGTAAATATATGAAAAAAATCGTATTAACCGGTGGAGCAAATGGAATTGGAAGGGCAATTGTCGAGCGTTTGATTAATGAGGCTGAGCTTTTCGTCATCGATCAGGACGAAAAAGCAGGAAAAGCACTTGAAAGTAAATCGTCCTCAAAGAACCTGCACATGTATTATGGAAGTTTGGCTGACAAGTCACAGCTAAAGGGGTTCATCCAGTTCATTAGGGACCGAACCGATACCATTGACGGGCTCATTCATAATGCGGCAATAAACAAAGGAGGACTTGTTTCTAAAGCAAGCTATGAGGACTTCATGGATGTTTTGAAAGTCAATGTCGGGTCGGCCTATTTCCTGACTCAGCATTTAGCCGAATTATTTTCCGATAAAGCAAGTATCATTCTCATGTCGTCTACGCGCAATAGACAAAGCATGGCAGACAATGAAAGTTACAGCAGTTCAAAAGGGGCGCTGCTCTCTCTGACTCATGCGATGGCCAACAGTCTAGGAAAAAAGGCTCGAGTCAATACAATCAGTCCCGGATGGATTGATACGAGTGCTTTTCAACATTCAGAGGAAGAAGTTGAACTGACTGATCAGGATGCTAGCCAGCATTTAGTCGGCAGAGTTGGACAGCCGGAAGATATCGTGCAGATGGTTCGCTTTCTATTGAATGATAAGCAGTCCGGATTCATTACCGGACAGGAATTCATCATTGACGGGGGAATGTCCAGGCAGATGATTTACCATGAGGAACATGGCTGGCGATATGAGGAGGACTGACATGACTAATAAATGGCTCGTATCAATCCTGATGTCAGCACTGTTGATACTCGCGGGATGCACCGATACTGAGAATGACGATCTCACAGATAGTGAGGAGACAGAAACGACCGGAAATATAGATACTCAGGACAGTGGCAGCACAAATGACGAGATTCTCGAGCCGCCGGCACTCACGGTTGTGGCAGGTGACGAGTCGGTCGACGCAGTAGTTGGAACGTATAGCTGGAGCATCGACAATGAAGAAGGTACTATGACGGCTATAGAAGCCGAATCTGCTGCTCCGCCGGAACTGGTCGGTAATATGACAGCACTTGAAGTTACTGGAGACACCTCGATCGAATTGGATTTTGAAATTGAACCGGACAGCTATACAGTCAAAGTATGGGAAGAAGACAACACAGTAATCAGTGAATCGGAAGAGGTCCTCCTGACGAATGAAGGAACGGTCATTTATGAAGTCCTGGCTAATTGGCAGGAAGGTACTGCGAGCTATGCCTTCACGTTAAACATTGAGTAAGGAAGACGATTTTTGCGAATAATTTACTGGAAGATTAGGTTTTTATCCGGCTTAATTCGTCGAGTCTTACAAACGATAGAAAAAGGAGGTCTAAATGGATGGATCATAATAATAAAAATACAGATGAACATATCGAAGAAAATAGTGAAAATGAGACAGATGATAATATTAGTGCGGGTATTGGTGTAGGAATTGCTTTAGGTGCCGCATTTGGTCTTATGTTTGATAATTTGGCTCTGGGAATGGGTCTAGGAATAGCCATCGGTGCAGCAATAGGAACAGCGGTGCCTGCGTCTAAGAAATCTAAAAAGAAATGATGACCTCTTATACAGTGACAGAATACTAAGGATTCATTAAAGTTAAATAGGCTATCAAAAAAAACGGATTAAGGTCAGGTTATTTACGACCATTAATCCGTTTTTTTGGTATTACTTTAGTCCAGCCATCTGAAGGCGCGTCTCAGTTCCTCTGTCCCGTTTTCTTCGTACCATTTCCCGTGAGCAAGAATGACTTTCTCAGGCTGCCATTCAAGCATGCGCCTGTAGCACGCTCTGGCCTGATCCTTCTGTCCGGCAAAAGTCATCCGCATATCGATCGGCGTTTTTCCGTCTGGATGAGCGATGCCAGCTGCTTTATAGACTGATCGCCACATTAGGCTCTCAGTGCGTTCAGGTTCAAAATTCTCGATGAGATCAGTTAAAATTAGCGTTCGGCTTTCTTTATGAAAAAAGACGACTTCCTCAAGTGCCCGGCTGCCTTTGAAAATCAGCTGGTCAATGTCTGCAGACCAGTCAGATGGAGCAGAGTCTTCCAGAGCGTACTCAAAAGCTACAGGAATATTCTGCGATGCTGCCCGATCATCGACCCCGGGACTTGCCCACGTCTTAGCTTCAGGATAGCGGGCCTTCCAGTCCGCAATGTAGGCATAATGGATCTTGTTCGGCGAAACGAGATGTCCGACTTTTCCTAGTGCATCGATTTCTTTAAACATACTTTCATCAGGCGCAACTGGCGAATGAATCCATAGCGTGCCGTCATCCAATTTTACTATGGTCATGCGTGTGGAGAAAGGGACCTTAAGTACGGATACGCTCATCTTGATAAGTCCGGCGTCCACGACCCAGATGTTATCGTCAACTTTCTTCAGTGTGTTCAATGGTTCGTATAGAGGGATCGACATGATGGAGTCCTCCTTTTGGTTACAGTGTATCATTAAGCGCTCAATATTACAGTGTCTCATTACATTTTGTATGTGTCAAGACTTTGGCGGAAACTTTTTTTCTAGAGATGGTAACTCTTCAATTTTAATATTAAAATGGCTCATTCTGTGTGTTTCATTACCCAAACATTTTCTTCAGTTGTCCCATTGGA